>NZ_JABCPZ010000384.1 GCF_013283785.1 Nonomuraea antri | reverse complement strand
GCCCAGCCCGACCGCTACGCGCTCGACTCGGTCTGCCCCGACCTGCCCGTCGCGCTGCCCAGCGTGGACGGCCACACCGTGTGGGCCAACTCCGCGGCCCTGCGCCTGGCCGGCATCGACGCCACCACCCCCGACCCGGTGGGCGGCGAGATCGTCAGGGACGCGAGCGGCGAGCCCACCGGCATCCTGCGCGAGTCCGCCTCCTACCCGCTGCGCGCGCTCATGGTCTCGGCCGACCTGCGCGACCTGCTGGCCGCGGGACAGGAAGAGCTGCTGGCGCTCGGCCTCACCAGCGTGCACGACATCGACGGCGAGGACTGCCGGGCCGCCTACCTGGACCTGCGCGCGTCCGGCGAGCTGAAGATCCGCGTGCACAAGGCGATACCGTCGGCCCACCTGGAGGCGGCCATCGCCCAGGGCCGCCGCACCGGCCAGGGCGACGACTGGTTCCGCACCGGGCCGGTGAAGATCTTCAGCGACGGCGCGCTCGGCTCGCACACCTGCCACATGAGCGAGCCCTTCGCTGGCGAGCACGACAACGCGGGCATCGCGGTCACCCCGTACGACGACCTGGTCAAGCTCTTCACCAGGGCGGCGCAGGCCGGGATCGCGGTGGCCACCCACGCCATCGGCGACCGGGCCAACCACCTGGTCATCGACGCCTACGAGGCCATCGGCCGCTCGGCGCTGCGCCACCGCATCGAGCACGCCCAGCACCTGCGGCCCGCCGACCTGACCAGGATGGCCAGGCTCGGCGTCGCCGCCTCGATGCAGCCGGTGCACTGCACCAGCGACATCGACCTGGTCGACTCGCTGCTCTCCGGGCACGAGCTGGCCTCCTACGCCTGGCGCGGCATGCTCAACGTGGGCGTCGCGCTGGCCTTCGGCTCCGACGCCCCCGTCGAGCACCCCAATCCCTTCGCCGCGCTGTACGCCGCGGTCACCCGTACCCGCCCGGACGGCACCCCCGCCGGGGGCTGGCAGCCCGAGCAGCGGCTGAGCATGTCCGAGGCCGTCACCGCCCACACCCTGGGCGCGGCCTACGCCGCCGGCGAGGAGGAGCGCAAGGGCGTACTCGCGCCCGGCAAGCTCGCCGACTTCATCGCGGTGGACACCGACCCCTACCGGGAGTCGCCGGACGCGGTGCTGCGCACCCAGGTCATGACGACCGTCGTCGGCGGCGAAGTCCGCTGGCAGCGACCCTAAGGAGCACCCCCCTGTGAACACCCGAGTCCTCGCCACGGCCGTCGCGCTGCTGGCCGCCACCGCCGCCTGCGGCGCCCAGTCCCTGGACGCCGGCTCGCCGCAGCCCGCGTCCGGCGCCCCCGCCGTCGTGCTCGATCAGGCGCCCGCCGAGGAGAAGGCGGCCCCGGTCATCAACGCCATCACCCCCGACCCGGCGCTCGCCGCCAAGGTCCCGGCGAAGCTGAAGAGCGACGGGCTGAAGGTCGTCTCCTCCATCGGCTACCCGCCCATGGAGCTGTACGCCAGCGACGGCAAGACGCCGATCGGCTTCGACCCCGCCCTGGCCAGGGCCATCGCCAGGAAACTCGGCGTCAAGGTGAGCATCACCGACGAGGAGTTCAACTCCCAGATCCCCGGCGTGCTCTCCGGCCGCTACGACTTCGTCATCTCCTCCATGAGCGACACCGCCGAGCGGCAGAGCCAGGTCACGTTCGTCGACTACGTCCAGGCGGGCGCCGGGCTGCTGGTCAAGAAGGGCAACCCGGCCGGCGTGAACGGCCCGGCCGACCTGTGCGGCAAGACCGTCTCCGTGGTCGACAACGGCTCGTCCATGGAACTGGCCGAGGAGTACGGCGCGGACTGCGAGAAGTCCGGCAAGCCCGCGGTGAACCTGCTCAAGTTCCCCGGCGACCAGGAGGCGCTGCTGCAGGTCACCGGCGGCCGGGCGCAGGCCACCATCACCGACTACGTGGTGGCCGCGAACAAGGCCGCCGACCCCAAGCTCGCCGTCGAGGCCATCGCGCTGGAGGGCACCGAGAGCCCGTGGGGCATCGGCATGAAGCCCGACGACAAGCAGCTCATCGAGTCCGTCAAGGGCGCGCTCGACGCCCTGATCGCCTCCGGCGAGTACGCCAAGCTGCTGCAGGCGTGGAACCTGGACAAGCTGGCCGTGCAGTCCGCCGTGATCAACGGCGGTAAGTGACCGTGCGCACCGAACCGTTCACCGGCCCGGCGGGGGAGCGGCATCCCGTCGTCAGGACCAGGCACTGGGGCCGCGTGACGGCCGGCGCGGTCGCGCTGGCCGTCGCCGGCTGGCTGGTCTACCTGCTCGTCGACAACCCGCGCCTGGACTGGGGCAAGGTCGCCGAGTACCTGTTCCACGAGCGGATCCTGGCCGGCGTGCTGGTCACCATCGAGATCTCGGTGTTCGCCACGGTGCTCGGGCTGGTGCTCGGCGTGGCCGTGGCGATCCTGCGCCTGTCGCACAACCCGGTGCTGACCTGGCTGGCCGCGTTCTACATCTGGTTCTTCCGCGGCACGCCCGTGCTGGTACAGCTCATCTTCTGGTACAACCTGGCCTTCCTGTTCCCCGAGCTGGTGCTGAAGATCCCGTTCACCATGGTCGGCGTCATGTGGGACACCAACCAGGTGATGACCGGCTTCACCGCGGCCATGCTGGGGCTCGGGCTGAACCTGGCCGCCTACTTCGCCGAGACCGTACGGGCCGGGATCCAGGCCGTGGACCAGGGGCAGACCGAGGCGGCGTACGCGCTGGGCATGACGCCCGCCAAGCGGATGCGCGTCATCGTGCTGCCGCAGGCGCTGCGCATCATCATCCCGCCCACCGGCAACGAGTTCATCTCCATGCTGAAGACCACCTCGCTGGTGTACGTGGTCGCCGGGCACGACCTGATGACCAACGCCAGCCAGATCTACAAGGCCAACAACCTGATCATGGAGCTGCTGATCGTGGCGAGCCTGTGGTACATGCTCATGACCGCCGTGGCCACCTACCTGCAGGGCCGGCTGGAACGCCGCTTCGGCGCCGACGCCGTGCGCCTGGTGCGCGGCGGCGGCCTGGCAGCCAGGATCCTGCCGAAGGCGGCGTCGTGAGCCCGGTCGTGCACGCCACCGGCGTGCGCATGAGCTACGGCGACGTGCAGGTGCTCAACGGCGTCGACTTCACCGTCGACGCGGGCGAGGTGAGCTGCGTCATCGGCCCGTCGGGCTCGGGCAAGTCCACGTTCCTGCGCTGCGTCAACGGGCTGGAGCCGGTGCTCGGCGGCAGCCTGCGGGTGCTCGGCGAGGAGGTCGGCCACACCCTGCGCGACGGCAGGTACCACCCGTGGACCCCCAAGCGGTACGCCGCCTTCCGCAGGAACATCGGCATGGTCTTCCAGCGCTTCAACCTGTTCGCGCACCAGAGCGCGCTGGAGAACGTCGCCTGCGGGCCGGTCCACGTGCTCGGCACCGCGCAGGACGAGGCGCGGGCGCTGGCCCTGGCACAACTGGAACGAGTCGGCCTGGCCGCGCACGCGCACAAGCGGCCGCACCAGCTCTCCGGCGGGCAGCAGCAGCGGGTCGCCATCGCCAGGGCGCTGGCCATGAATCCGGCGCTGATGCTGTTCGACGAGCCGACCTCGGCGCTGGACCCCGAGCTGGTCGACGAGGTGCTCGAGGTCATGCGCGCGCTGGCCGCCGACGGCATGACCATGGTCGTGGTGACGCACGAGATCGCGTTCGCCAGGGAGGTCGGCGACCGGCTGACGTTCTTCGCCGACGGCGTGGCCGTGGAGAGCGGGCCGCCCGCCGAACTGCTGGCCAACCCCGGTCATGAGCGCACCAGGGCGTTCCTGTCGAGCGTGCGCGCCGGCTCCTGACCCCGTGCCCCGGCCCGCGGGGTTCAGCTCAGCACGTCCTTGGGCGGCAGCCAGTCCAGGCCGTGGGCCTCGGCCACCGGCCTGCTGGTGAGGTGTCCCTCGTGCGTGCTCAGGCCGAGCGCCAGCGCCGGGTCGCCGCGCATCGCGCGCTGCCAGCCGAGGTCGGCGATGGCCAGCGCGTACGGCAGCGTCACGTTCGTCAGCGCGAACGTGGAGGTGTGCGGCACCGCGCCCGGCATGTTGGCCACGCAGTAGAAGATCGAGTCGTGCACCCGGTACGTCGGCTCGGCGTGCGTCGTCGGCCGGGAGTCCTCGAAGCAGCCGCCCTGGTCGATGGAGATGTCCACCAGCACCGAGCCCGGCTTCATCCGGCTGACCAGGTCGTTGCTCACCAGCGTCGGCGCCTTGGCGCCCGGCACCAGCACCGCCCCGATGACCAGGTCGGCCTCCAGCACCGCGTGCTCGATCTCCAGCATGTTGGAGGCGACCGTCTGGCAGTGCCCCTGGTAGATCAGGTCGGCCTGGCGCAGCTTGTCGATGTTCTTGTCCAGCAGCAGCACCTCGGCCTGCATGCCGAGCGCGATGGCGGCGGCGTTCATGCCGGACACGCCCGCGCCGATCACCACCACGTGCGCGGCGCGCACGCCGGAGACGCCGCCCATGAGCACGCCCCTGCCGCCTTCCGAGCGCATCAGGTGGTACGCGCCGACCTGCGGCGCGAGCCGCCCGGCCACCTCGGACATGGGCGCCAGCAGCGGCAGCGCGCCCGTCGGCGTCTGCACGGTCTCGTAGGCGATCCCGGTGACGCCCGAGTCGAGCATGGCCCGCGTGCACGCCTGCGACGCGGCCAGATGCAGGTACGTGAACAGCACCTGCCCCTTGCGCATCCGGTGGTACTCCTCGGCCACCGGCTCCTTGACCTTCATGATCAGGTCGCACTCGGCCCACACCTCGTCGGCGGAGTCGAGGATCACCGCGCCGGCGGCGGCGAAGTCGGCGTCGGGGATCGAGGAGCCGTCGCCGGCCTCGTGCTCGACGTAGACCTGATGACCGTGGCGCGCCAGCTCGTGCACTCCGGCCGGAGTGAGCGCCACCCGATATTCGTTGTTCTTGACCTCGCGGGGAACGCCGACCTTCATGGGTCATCCCTTGTTCGCGCGAAAACTCTCGTCGATCTCTACTCCTTTCTCCATTCTTCCCCGCATCTCACAGATCGGTGCGGATTACCGCACGGATTACCCCGCTCCGGCCCGTCCTCGATAAGCTCACCGGCAGCCCGAACGTCAGGATGAGGTCGTCATCGATGGACAAGCCGGAAGAGCCGCCGCCCGTCACGGAGCCGGGGGAACCGGGGGACCCGAAGGCCAGCAGACTCACCACCATCGTGCTGATCGTCTCGCTTGTCCTGGTGGTGGTGATCGCCGGCGTGCTCGGCACGGTCGCGGTGCTGATGACCCGCAGCCCCGACACGCCGCTGCTGGGCGCGCTGCCGCCGCACCGCCTGGCCGTGCCCATCCACTTCGCGCCGGTCAAGGAGACCAAGGCGGCGCCCTGCCCGGGTGAGCCCGCCGTGCTCGACGACGAGCAGTCCACCTGCTACCTGCTGGAGGACGGCGTCACCGTGCTCGCGGTGCAGCGGATCGAGCCGGTCAGGGAGAACGACGGGCAATACTCGGTGCGCATCGCGATCGCGCCGGCGTTCAAGGAGAAGCTGGTCCGGCTCATCGACGAGCAGGTGCCCAAGCAGCGGCAGGTGGCCGTGGTGCTGGCCCCCGAGGGGGCCGAGGCGCCCAAGACCGTGCTGGCCGCGCCGATCGTCACCCAGGCCATGGACGGCGACAGCCTGAGCATCGCCGGCTTCACCCAGGAAGACGCGGAGGCCCTGGTGAACCGGCTGATGGGCACCTCGGGCTCGCCCACGGCCCCGGCCACCGATCCCACCTCCCCGGCCACCGACCCGGGCAC
>NZ_JABCPZ010000383.1 GCF_013283785.1 Nonomuraea antri | reverse complement strand
CCCCAGGCCCGCGCCCAAGATCCGGGTCGGCACCGCGCCCGCGCCGCCGCGCAGGAAGAACCCGATGGCCACGCTGCTGCTCATGGCGGTGCTGGTGACCGTCATCGCCTCCACCGCGGCCATCGCCTTCGCCCGCTGAGCCGCTCCCGTCGTCAGTCCGGCCCCGCGTTGGGGCCGGGCAGACCGGCCACGAAGGGGGAGCGGCCGCGGAAGCCGCGGCGGAAGCGCCCGGGCGGGCCGGTGCCGAAGAACTCCGCGAGCCACGCCTGGTGTTCGAGCTTCTCCACGCGTATCGCCTCGGCCAGGCGATGGGTACGGTGATCCCGGCCCGCGGTCAGCTCGCACAGCTCGGTGTAGGGGGCCACGGCCCGGCGGGCGTACCCGGCGAACGCCGTGCCCGGGTCTGATGCGTCCGGGCCGGGCTCCGGCGGTGATCCGGCGGACTCGCCGAGGAACCGTCCGAGGTCGTCCGGCAGCCGGCCGTCGAGCTCGTAGACGCGGCCGACCAGGGCGTCGAAATGGCGCCGGTCCTCGGCGCGGATGTCCGCGAGAATCTCGCGCAGCCCCTCGCCGCCGGGGCCGGGCGGCTCGGCGATCAGGATCGTGCAGCGGTAGACGGCGATCAGCTCCGCGCGGGCGGCGGAGACCAGCCGGTCGATCAGGGCGGGCACGGCGACGCCCGCCCGCTCGACCCTCTCGCGTGCCAGTCCCATGGCGATCGCGGTCAGGCCGCTGACGGCTCGGCCGGGACTCGTTCCTGCGGGTTGAGCGCCAGGAACGCCGCGCCCGCCAGCGCGCCGCCCACCAGGTCGGCCAGGAGCCAGACCCAGATCTTCGACCAGGCGAACAGCCCCATGGACGCGGCGCCGACGGCCACCGCCGGGTTGAACGCCCCGCCGGAGACGCCGCCGACCGCGAACGCCCCGGCCGCCACGGTGAAGCCGATGGCCAGCCCGTAGAAGCTGTTGCCCGGGTGGTCCCTGCTGGTGGCGGCGTTCAGCACCACGTACGCGAGCGCGAACGTGAACAGCGCCTCGGCCAGCAGCGACACCCACAGCCCCCGCCCCGAGGGCGACAGCGCCGGCATCGTGGCCGGCCCGGCCACGTAGGTGGCCGCGAACGCCGCCACGACCCCCGCGACGAGCTGGGCCGCCCAGTAGGGGAGCGCGTCGCCCAGGCCGATCCGGCCGCGCAGCAGCACGGCCAGGGTGACGGCCGGGTTGTAGTGGGCGCCGGAGACGTGGCCCCCGGCGTAGACCATGACCATGAGCATCGCCCCGATGGCCACCGGGGCCAGCGGCGCCTTGGCCAGAACCGTCGCGCCGACCGTGAAGACCAGGAAGAACGTTCCGATGAACTCCGTGACGTACCTGCGCATGACAGCCTCCCGGCGCATGAACATGACGAATGGGGCCGCAGAATCAGGCACATCGTGGCACCAGCGCGGTGTGCCGGACGTTGCGAGATCCTTACGGCCCCTTACGGCCCTCTTACGGCCCCGGGTGCTCGCGCCCGCACCTGGCGGGCGGGGGCGCGAGCACGGGCGGCCCGGTCAGCAGAGGCTGTTCCAGTCGATGGCCTTGCCCGCGGCCGCCTTGATCAGCCGGCACGCGATGGCGGCCAGCCCGCCGGTGTAACCCCCGACGATCGCGCAGACCGTGTTGCCGAACAGCTGGTAGACCGCGTAGACGGCGCGGGCCTTCCAGCAGTTGAGCCCGTCCAGCGGGCCGGCGCCCGGGGGCATGGCGGGCGCCTGCGGTATCGCCTGGATCTGCTCGGGGCTCAGGCCTGCGGCCAGCTCGTCCAGCACGTTCTCGGCGCCGTCGCCGAACTGCGCCAGAACCTGGGCCACGGCCGGGTGCTCGCGCAGCGCGGCCTTGTTGTCGTCATGGGTGTCGAGGTGGTTCATGAGGTTCTCCTCGGTCGTGGTGCTCGTGCTTGACACGACCGAGGAAAGCCGGGAGATCAGGGTGTCCAACAGGGGCTCGGACGGACCCGTCCGAACTCGGGCCAGGGTGGGACGGGCTCAGCCCGCGGTGAACCCGGCCGTCGGCTCGCGGCGCCGGCGCCGGGCATGCGGCCGGGCCGGTCGCGACGGCGACCGGCCCGGGCGTCAGGGATCAGACGAGGTCGAACCGGTCGAGGTTCATCACCTTGTCCCACGCGGCGACGAAGTCCTTGACGAACTTCTCCTTCGCGTCGTCGCTGGCGTAGACCTCGGCGAGGGCGCGCAGCTCGGAGTTGGAGCCGAAGACCAGGTCGGCCCGGCTGCCGGTCCACTTGACCGCACCGGTCGCCGTGTCGCGGCCCTCGAAGGTGTTGGCGTCGGCGGCGGTCGACGTCCACGTCGTGCCCAGGTCGAGCAGGTTGACGAAGAAGTCGTTCGTCAGGGCGCCCGGCGTGGTGGTCAGGACGCCGAGCTGCGAGCGCTGGTGGTTGGCGCCCAGCACGCGCAGGCCGCCGACGAGCACCGTCATCTCGGGGGCGCTCAGGTTGAGCAGGTTCGCCCGGTCGAGCAGCAGGTACTCGGCGGGCAGGCGGTTGCCCTTGCCCACGTAGTTGCGGAAGCCGTCGGCGCGCGGCTCGAGCGCGGCGAACGACTCGACGTCCGTCTGCTCCTGCGAGGCGTCGACGCGGCCGGCCGTGAAGGGCACCTGGACGTCGAAGCCGGCGTCCTTGGCGGCCTTCTCGACGCCCGCGCAGCCGGCGAGCACGATCAGGTCGGCCAGCGAGACCTGCTTGCCGCCGGTCTGGGCGCCGTTGAAGGCCTTCTGGATGCCTTCGAGGGTGCCGAGCACGGTGGCCAGGCGGTCGGGGTCGTTGACCTCCCAGCCGCTCTGCGGCTGCAGGCGGATGCGGGCGCCGTTGGCGCCGCCGCGCTTGTCGCTGCCGCGGAAGGAGGAGGCCGAGGCCCACGCGGTGGACACCAGCTCGGACACCGACAGGCCGGAGGCGAGGATCTGGCCCTTGAGCGCGGCCACGTCGGCGTCGTCGACCAGCTCGTGCGTCAGCGCGGGCAGCGGGTCCTGCCACAGCAGCGTCTCGGCCGGAACCTCCGGGCCGAGGTAGCGCGCGACCGGGCCCATGTCACGGTGGGTCAGCTTGAACCACGCCTTGGCGAAGGCGTCGGCGAGCTCGTCGGGGTGCTCCAGCCAGCGCCGGGTGATCTGCTCGTAGATCGGGTCGACGCGCAGCGAGAGGTCGGTCGTCAGCATCGTCGGGGCGACGCGCTTGTCCGGGTCGTGGGCGTCGGGCACGGTGCCGTCGCCCGCGCCGTCCTTCGGCCGCCACTGGTGTGCGCCCGCCGGGCTCTTGAACAGCTCCCACTCGTAGCCGTAGAGGATCTCCAGGAAGCTGTTGTCCCAGGTCGTGGGCGTGTTCGTCCAGATGCCCTCAAGGCCGCTGGTGATCGTGTCCGCGCCCTTGCCAGTGCCGAAGGTGTTGCTCCAGCCCAGGCCCATCGCCTCGATCGGGGCGGCCTCGGGGTCGGCGCCGACGTGCTCGGACGGGCCGGCGCCGTGCGTCTTGCCGAACGTGTGGCCGCCGACGATCAGGGCCGCCGTCTCCTCGTCGTTCATCGCCATCCGGCGGAACGTCTCGCGGATGTCGCGGGCCGCGGCCATCGGGTCGGGGTTGCCGTTCGGGCCCTCGGGGTTGACGTAGATGAGGCCCATCTGCACCGCGGCGAGCGGGTTCTCCAGCTCGCGGTCACCGGTGTAGCGCTCGTCGCCGAGCCAGGTGGACTCGGGGCCCCAGTAGACGTCCTCGTCGGCCTCCCACACGTCCGCGCGGCCGCCGGCGAAGCCGAAGGTCTTGAAGCCCATCGACTCCAGGGCCACGTTGCCGGTGAGGATCAGCAGGTCGGCCCAGGACAGCTTCTTGCCGTACTTCTTCTTGACCGGCCACAGCAGGCGGCGGGCCTTGTCGAGGTTGCCGTTGTCGGGCCAGCTGTTGAGCGGGGCGAAGCGCTGCTGGCCGGCGCCGGCGCCGCCGCGGCCGTCGCTGATCCGGTACGTGCCGGCGCTGTGCCACGCCATGCGGATCATGAACGGGCCGTAGTGGCCGAAGTCGGCCGGCCACCAGTCCTGCGAGGTGGTCAGCACCTCGGCGATGTCCCGCTTGACGGCCGCGAGGTCGAGGCTCTTGAACTCCTCGGCGTAGTCGAAGCCCTCGCCCATCGGGTCGGCGACGGCCGGGTTCTTGGCGAGGATCTTCAGGTTGAGCCGCTCCGGCCACCACTGGCGGTTACCGCCGCCCTGGGTCGGGTGCGCGGCGCGCTGTCCGTGCGCGACCGGGCAGCCGCCCGTCTCCTCGGGCTTGGGGTCGGTGACGATGGCGTCATGGTTCTCGGACATGGGAATCCTTCCGG
This sequence comes from Nonomuraea antri, assembly GCF_013283785.1. Classification (GTDB taxonomy): domain Bacteria; phylum Actinomycetota; class Actinomycetes; order Streptosporangiales; family Streptosporangiaceae; genus Nonomuraea; species Nonomuraea antri. The sequence continues at coordinate 1,452 of NZ_JABCPZ010000383.1, read as the reverse complement.
GACTAACGGGATCACAGTGCTCAAGATCGGTGAGTGGCCGCGCAGCCGGGGCACCGGCCCCAGTAGATGACCTCGGCCTCCTCGATGGAGAAGCCGTGGTCGTCGGCCGCGGTCAGGCATGGCGCGTGCCCGACCGCGCAGTCGACGTCCGCGACGGCGCCGCACGACCGGCACACGATGTGGTGATGGTTGTCGCCGACCCGCCCCTCGAACCTGGCCGGGCTGCCGGCCGGTTCGATGCGGCGTACGAGACCCGCCGCGGCGAGCGCGTTGAGTGCCTCGTACACGGCTTGAAGTGAGATGTGGCCGACACGATCGCGCACCCCGGAGGCGATCTCCTCGACGTCGAGGTGGTCACCGTCCCGGACGGTTTCGAGCAGTGCGACGCGGGCGGCCGTCACCCGCAGGCCCGCACCGCGCAGTTCCTCGGCGATGGTCGGAGTCCTGGATGCGGTCATGCCGTCCAACCTATCCTCATAAACCTGAATGATACAAGAGAACGAATGACCCAAGTTAAGGGACGCGCCGGTAAACGGTGAAGAATTCCCAGGTGAGAGGGCTAGGCGGGGGCCGGGTCGAGCCGGATGAAGGTGGCGCCGGCGACGGCCGCGCGGGCGCCGAGCACATGTCCGTCGCACATCTTCGTCTCCGTTCCCGCCCTGTCGATCACCTTCCAGGTCACGGGCTCCTGGCACGGCCGGTCGGCACGGTCGTAGCTCCACGTGCGCCGGCACACCCGGCAGGTGGAGACGCCGGCCTGGGAGTCGAGGGTGTTGCCGTGCTCCGGGCAGACGCGCCAGGGCATGCCGCACGGCTCGACCTGGACGGCGGCCAGGTCCGCGGCCGCCCGCCGCAGGCTCTCCGCGCCCTGGGCCAGCAGGTCGGCGGAGTGGCGGGCCGCGGCGACGGGCGCGCGCTCCGGCGAGTCGTCGGGCGTGGTGTCGGGGAGCGCCCAGACCTCGGCGGCGAGCGCCTCGGCGCGACCGGCGAGCGTGCGCAGATGTGCGGGAGTGACGATCATGCTGGCTTCCATCTCACGTAGGCCGGCGCGGCGGCGGCCGGGGGACAGGCTGCTGATCTGGACCCTACGTCGCGGGCGGGCGCCTGGTCGGGAACGAAGGTCTTGCTCTTGTACGCGCTCGCGCGGCGGCCCGGTTCACTTCGATGCCATCTGGCGGGGTATCCCGGGTGAAGGGGGCGGACGCTCACACAATGGGGCAATGGCATACCCTCCACAGCCTCCCCCGCGCGAGCCGTGGGGCCCACAGGCGCAGGGATCACCGGAATCGCACGGCCGGCCCGGATACGGCCCACAGCCCCGGCAAGGCGGCCCGTGGTTCAACACCGTCATGGTCGAGGCGACAAAGCCTTCACCTACCGATTGAGAACGTTTGCCGAACGTCGGCCGGGTATCCAGAGGCCCCTATGAGCGACGTGGAAACCGGCACAATC
>NZ_JABCPZ010000382.1 GCF_013283785.1 Nonomuraea antri | reverse complement strand
GCCCAGTCCCGTGGCCTGCATGCGATCTCGCTGGCCTTGATGCCGTACGGCCCGGCCGGACGGGGCCCACAGGACCGGCGGGATCCACAGGACTGGCGGGATCCACGGGACCGGCGGGATCCACGGGACCGGCGGGATCCACGGGACTGGCGGGATTCATGGGACTGGCGGGACATTCCGGCCGCCGCGGAGGCATTCCGTCACGACCTGCTCCCGGTGCCCGGCCTGGGCGACCCGTCCCTCCCCTTGCCCCAGCCCGCGACGGGGCTGTCGGTGCGCGGAGACGGCGTCGTCATGACCTCACTCCGCCGCCGCGACGACCGATGGGAACTCCGGCTCGTCGCACTCACCCCCGAGGACACCGAGGCCGTGATCGAGGGCCCCTTCACCCACGCCCACCGCACCGACCTACGCGGCCGACCGGCCGAGCCGTTGGACACGACGAACGGGACGGCCCGACTACCGCTACGCGCCTGGGAAATCGCCACCCTGAGTTTTGCCAACTCTGAGTAACGAATCGAACGCAGTTGGTAATGTTCCGGCCATGGTCACCGGACAACACGAGGGCGTGACCAAAATCAGCGTCCTCGATTTCGAACACACGGCGCAGGCGTTGCGGGCTCTGCTCGGTCTGCGGCTGCCGGAATCAGGCAAGGCGCGGCTCGCCTCGCCCGATCTCTCGGAGGCCGCACCGTCCATCTGCCGCGCCGACGGTGCGCTGCTCTACGGAGAGGGAGAGGACAAGCTCGGCGTCATCACGGAGACCCAGCGCGGGGAGGATCACGACAAGTACTGGTCGTGGCTGGAGTACATCGCCAACTTCCGCTCCCGCGAGAAATGCCCGGTCTGTCTGGTGGTCATCTGTCCCACCCTGCGCGTCGCCCGATGGGCGCAGCGGCCGATCGAGACCGGACATCCAGGGCTGACGCTGACCCCCATGGTCATCGGCCCGCACAACACTCCGCTCATCACCGATGTGGCGGAGGCGGAGAGCAACATCGGGCTGGCCGTGATCTCGGCGATCACCCGAAGCGGCGATCCGCGCTACGGAGAGGTGCTCGCCACCCTGAGCACGGCCCTGAACATCATCAACTCAGAGCTTGCATCACGTTACGTTCGGTACATCACCGTGTCGCTCACTGGTGAGCCACAGAAGGAATGGGGAAGACTCATGGCCATGCAGACCTTCGAGTATCAGGGCGAGTACGCCGAGAGCCTGCTGGCCCGGGGGCGCGAGGAAGGTGAGGCACGCGGCGTGGTGCGCGGCGAGGCCAAGTCCGTGCTGAAGATCCTCGAAGGGCGCGACATCCCGGTGCCTGACCAGGTACGCGATCGGGTCCTGTCCTGCCAGGACGAGACCACCCTGGACGGCTGGCTCCTGCGGGCGTTCTCCGTCGACTCCGCCGAGGACCTGTTCCGCCAGTAGCCCGCCCGTCCGGCCGCCCGCCCGTCAAGGTCCCAGCAGGCCCAGTTGGCGGGCGGCGCGGATGGCGAGCCAGACCTCGGCGAACGCCGCGCTCGATCCCAGGTCCCGCCCCGTAAGCGTGCCGAACCTGCGTAGCCGGTACGCCAGCGTGTTCGGGTGGATGTGCAGCGCGGCAGCCGCGTTCTCGGTCTGGCGGTTGCGTTCCATCCAGACCCGGACCGTCGTCAGCAGTTCCGAGTCGTGGGCCTCGTCGTAGGCGAGCACGTCGCCCAGCACGTGGTCCACCAGCGCAGACAGTGTCGTGGCGTCGTCGGGGAGCCAGCGGCCGGTGGTGTCGTCGCCGTAGTGCACGAGGGACTTGCCCGTCTCTGCGGCGTGCGCGACCGCCCAGACGGCCTCGCGTTGCGGGACCCGCAGGGGCTCACCGGGCGGGAAGGGGCGGCTCATGCCGGCGCGGACGCCGGGGACGGCGGCGATGGCGGCGCCCAGGTCGGGCGGGCCGAGCACGTAGTGGTCCGCGCCCCGCCTGAGCATGAGGTGCGGCTGGTCGCCGAGCGCCCGGCGCAGCGCGTCGTCGGGGGCGCCGCGCACCACGAGCAGCGCCGACTCCGTCTCCAGCGGGAGCCCGAGCCTGGCCAGGCGGCGGCGGGCGGCGGCCGGGTCGAGCAGTTCCTGGAGCAGTTCGGCCAGCGTCTCGGCGCCTTCGCGGCGCAGCGTCTCGCGTTCGTGCCTGGCCATCGCCACCTGCAGCGCCGCGACCGTGGCGATGTGCTGCACCACGGCGAGCCCGGCCGGCCTGGCGCCCTCGCGCTCGAACGCCACCAGGAACCCGGCCGGCCCGCCCGGCGCGAGCACCGGCAGCGCGAAGCCGCCGGGGATGGTGGGCGGGGCGTCCGGCTCGGACGGGATCACCTCCAGCGACGGCACCGGCACCCCGGGCAGCAGTGGACGCCCCTGCCGGGTGCACAGGTACACGTCGTAGCCGGACAGCCGCTCCAGCCGTTTGAACAGCGTCACCGTGTCGAGGTCCTCGGCGGCCAGCCAGCGCAGCGCGCCGAACACCTGCAACTGCGCGCCCAGCCGATGGCTGGCGTCCTCCCGCACGGCCGCGGCCACCTCCTGGGCGATCGCGATGAACGGCACCGCCAGCGGCACCTCCAGCACCGGCATCCCGCGTTCCTCGGCGGCCTCGAAGAACGCCCGGTGCAGCGGCGGCACATGGAGCTGGGCCGACAGCGCCAGGGCCGAGACCCCGGCGTCGTCGAGCCGTTCGAGGTAGGCGCGCTGCCTGGCCGCCGTGCGCGGGACGGCCATGCCGGTGGTCATGATCACCTCGGCGCCGAGCAGCCAGGGGGTGGGGTCGTCCAGTTCGCTGACGTGCGCCCACGACACTGACCTGCCCAGCCCGGACTCGCCGGCCAGCACCCGGAGTTGCAGGGCGGGCGAGCGCAGCAGGTCCTCGACGGTCATCTTGTGCTCAGCCACAACACACACCGTATACGTTCGTGGAAGTAACAATTGCGCAGGTCAGAGGCATGACGAACACTCATGGACATGCACATCGGTCCCGTCGACTCAGCCAAGGTCCCGCGTTTCGCCGGACCCGCCACCTTTGCCCGGTTGCCCCGTCTCGATCAGGTCGAGCGGTGCGACGTGGCGGTCGTGGGCGTGCCCTTCGACGCGGGCGTGTCGTACCGGCCGGGCGCCAGGTTCGGGCCCGCGGCGGTCAGGGAGGCCTCCAGGCTGCTGCGCCCCTACCATCCCGGCCTGGACGTCTCGCCGTTCGAGGCCGTGCAGGTCGCCGACGCCGGTGACATCGCGGCCAACCCGTTCAACATCGCCGAGGCCATCGAGAGCATCGAGGCCGCGGCGGACGACCTGGGCGAGGCCAGGCTCGTCACCATCGGCGGCGATCACACGATCGCGCTGCCGCTGCTCCGCGCGGCCGCCAGGAAGCACGGCCCGGTGGCGTTGCTGCACTTCGACGCCCACCTGGACACCTGGGACACCTACTTCGGGGCCGAGTACACGCACGGCACCCCGTTCCGCCGGGCCGTCGAGGAGGGCATTCTCGACACCGAGGCGCTCAGCCACGTCGGCATCCGCGGCCCGCTGTACGGCAAGAAGGACCTGGAGGACGACCGCCGGCTCGGCTTCGGCATCGTCACCGCCGCCGACGTGCTGCGCCGCGGCCTGGACGAGGTGATCGACGCGCTGCGGCAGCGGATCGGCGACCGGCCGCTGTACGTGTCGGTCGACATCGACGTACTCGACCCGGCACACGCGCCCGGCACCGGAACCCCGGAGGCGGGCGGGCTCACCAGCCGCGAGCTGCTGGAGATCCTGCGCGGCCTGGCCGGGGCCAACCTGATCGGGGCCGACGTGGTCGAGGTGGCCCCCGCCTACGACCACGCGGAGATCACCTCGGTCGCCGCCTCCCACGTGGCCTACGACCTCGTCAGCCTGCTGGCGATGAAGGGGAAGACATGAGCGCTTCCATCACCGAGATCGAGACCTACGGCGTCGAGCGCATTCCCGACGCCGACCGCACCGCCCGGCCGCTCGACCTGTTCAGGGTGGCCTTCGGCGGCGCCAACACGTTCGCCACCTGCGTGCTCGGCGCGTTCCCCATCTTGTTCGGCCTGTCGTTCTGGCAGGGGCTGGCCGCGACCGTGCTCGGGCTGGTGGTCGGCGCGCTGATCCTGGCGCCGCTGTCGCTGTTCGGGCCGCTGAACGGGACGAACAACGCCGTCTCCTCCTCGGCCCACCTGGGCGTGCACGGGCGGGTCGTCGGCTCGTTCCTGTCGCTGCTCACCGCGATCGCGTTCTTCTCGATCTCCGTCTGGTCCTCGGGCGACGCGCTCGTCGGCGGCGCGCACCGGCTGGTCGGCCTGCCCGACAGCGACTTCTCGTACGGTGTCGCGTACGCGCTGTTCGCCGGGCTCGTGCTGGTGGTCTGCATCTACGGCTTCCGGTTCATGCTGTTCGTGAACAAGATCGCGGTGGCGGCGGCGTCCGTGCTGTTCGTCCTGGGCGTGTTCGCCTTCGCCGGGGACTTCGACCCGTCGTACCCGGGCACGCTGCCGGCCGGTGACCCGCTGTTCTGGCCGTCGTTCATCGGGGCGGCGCTGATCGTGTTGTCGAACCCGGTGTCGTTCGGGGCGTTCCTGGGCGACTGGTCCCGGTACATCCCGGCCTCGACGCCGCGCTCGAAGGTGATGACGGCCGCGTTCCTGTCGCAGATCGCCACGATCCTGCCGTTCTTCTTCGGCCTGGCCACCGCGTCGATCATCGCCACCAAGGCCGCCGAGTACGTGGACCCGGCCGCGCCGAACTACGTGGGCGGGCTGCTGGCCATCGCGCCGGCCTGGTACTTCGTCCCGGTCTGCCTGATCGCGCTGATCGGCGGCATGTCCACCGGCACGACCTCGCTGTACGGCACCGGCCTGGACTTCTCCAGCGTCTTCCCGCGCTTCTCCCGGGTCAGGGCGACGGTGTTCATCGGCACGCTGTCGATCGTGTTCATCTTCGTCGGCCGCTTCGCCGCGAACCTGACGCAGAGCATCTCCACGTTCGCCACGCTGATCATCACGTGCACCGCGCCGTGGATGGTGATCATGATGCTCGGGTACGTGACGCGGCGCGGCTGGTACGACCCCGAGGCGCTGCAGGTCTTCAACCGGCGTCAGCGCGGCGGACGGTACTGGTTCACGCACGGCTGGAACTGGCGCGGGCTCACCGCCTGGCTGGTGTCGGCGGGGCTGGCGCTGATGTTCGTGAACCTGCCCGGGCAGTTCGTCGGGCCGCTGGGCGACCTGGCCGGCGGGGTGGACGTCTCGCTGCCGGTGGGGCTGGCCGTGGCGGCGCTGCTGTACCTGGCGCTGCTGACCGCCTTCCCCGAGCCGCGCGAGGTGTACGGGCCGCTGGGGCCGCGCCTGGTCAGGTCGGCCGATCGGCCGGTGCCGCCGATCGTCGGCACGGCGCCGGTGAGTGAGCCGGTCGTGTGAGCATGGGTGCCATGGAACTGGTCGATCTGTCGGTGCCGATCGAGAGCGGGATGCCCGTCTATCCCGGGGATCCCGAGGTGTCGATCGGGCCCGCGCTGACCGTGGCGCGCGACGGGGTGAACGTGCTGGGGCTGCACCTGGGGTCTCAGGCGGGCACCCACGTGGACGCGCCGTTCCACATCGACGACTCGCTGCCGACGCTGGACGAGCTGCCGCTGTCGCGCTTCCTGGGGCCTGCGGTGGTCGTCGACGCCCGGGGCTTGGCGCCTGGCTCGCCTGTCGGGGCGGAGTACTTCGCCGCCGTGGGTGCGGGTCCCTTGGACGAAACCCCCTCCAGGGGAGGGGGCGCGGGCGCGGGTCTCTTGGACGAGATCCCCTCCTGGAGAGGGGGTGCGGGTCCTTTGGAGGACGCCCCCTCCGGGGGAGGGGGCGCG
>NZ_JABCPZ010000381.1 GCF_013283785.1 Nonomuraea antri | reverse complement strand
ACCCCGGCCCACTCGCAAGGAGAAAGCACGCATGAAGTTCCGTTCGGATCCGGGCACGATACGCGGATCCATCGCCCCCGTGGTGACGCCGTTCACCGACGCGGGCGAGCTCGACCTCGACTCGCTGCGCGCGCTGGTGCGCTGGCAGCTCGAGCAGGGCTCGCACGGCATCTCCACCGGCGGCTCGACCGGCGAGCCCGGCGCGCAGTCCGCCGACGAGCGCGTCGCGGCGATGGCCGCGGTGGCCGAGGTGACCGCCGACCGGGTGCCGTTCCTGCCCGGCACCGGCTCGGCCAAGCTGGACGAGACGCTCCGGCTGACCGCCGAGGCCGAGCGGCTGGGCGCCGACGCGGCGCTGGTCATCACGCCGTACTACGCCAGGCCGACGCAGGAGGCGCTGTTCCGCTGGTACGCCACGGTCGCGGCCGAGTTCCCCGCGCTGCCGATCGTCATCTACAACGTCCCGTCGCGCACCGCGGTCGACATCGCGCCCGAGACGGTGGCCCGGCTGCGCAGGGCGCACGACAACATCGTCGGCATCAAGGAGACCACCAAGGACTTCGAGCACTTCTCGCACGTGCTGAACCTGTGCGGGCGTGACTTCCTCATGTGGTCGGGCATCGAGCTGCTGTGCCTGCCGCTGCTCGCCATCGGCGGGGTCGGCTTCGTCAGCGCCGCGGCCAACCTGGCCCCGGCCACGGTGGCGCGCATGTACGAGGCGTACACCGCGGGCGACCACGCGACCGCGCTCGACCTGCACTACTCGCTGCACCCGCTGGTGGAGCTGCTGTTCGTGGAGACGAACCCGGCCCCGGCCAAGTGGGTGCTGCAGCGGCGGGGGCTGATCGCCTCCGGCCACGTCCGGCCGCCGCTGATCACACCGACGGACGCGGGGATCGCCCGCATCGAGGAACTGCTGGCACAGAGCGAGGGAGTCGCGTGATGAAGCTGGAGCACTACATCGGGGGCACGCACGTCCCGAGCGTGTCGGGCGAGACGTTCAGCGCGCTGGACCCGTCCACCAACGAGCCGTACGCGGAGGTGGCCGCGGGCGGCGCGGCCGACGTCGACGCGGCGGTGTCGGCGGCGGCCAAGGCGTTCGCCGACGGCCCGTGGAGCACGATGCCCGCGGAAGGGCGCGCGGCGGTGCTGCGCAAGATCGCCGCGGCGATCGAGTCCAGGGACGAGCACATCGCGACGCTGGAGTGCCGCGACACCGGCCTGCCGATCACGCAGGCACGCGGCCAGGCCCACCGGGCCGCGCAGAACTTCCGCTTCTTCGCCGACGTGATCACCACGATGGGCGACGACGTGTACCGGGTGGGATCGGCACAGCTCAACTATGTGGTGCGCAAGCCGGTCGGTGTGGCCGGGCTGATCACGCCGTGGAACACGCCGTTCATGCTGGAGACGTGGAAGCTGGCGCCCGCGCTGGCGGCAGGCTGCCCCGTGGTGCTGAAGCCGGCCGAGTGGTCGCCGATGTCGGCCGGCGTGCTCCCGGAGATCATGGCGGAGGCGGGGCTGCCGGAAGGCGTGTTCAACCTGGTGCACGGCATCGGCGAGGACGCCGGCGCGGCCCTGGTGGCGCACCCGGACGTGCCGGTGATCTCCTTCACCGGGGAGAGCGGCACCGGCCAGACGATCATGCGTTCCGCCGCGGCCCAGTTGAAGAGCCTGTCGATGGAGCTGGGCGGCAAGTCCCCGCTGGTGGTGTTCGACGACGCCGACCTGGACCGGGCGCTCGACGCGGCGGTGTTCGGCGTGTTCTCGCTCAACGGGGAGCGCTGCACCGCGAGCTCGCGGGTGCTGGTGCAGGACACGGTGTACGAGTCGTTCGTGGCGCGCCTGGCCGAGCGGGCCGCCCGGGTGCGGGTGGGCGATCCCGGCGATCCCGGCACCGAGCTGGGCGCGCTGATCCATCCCGAGCACTACGCCAGGGTCATGGAGTACGTGCAGGCCGGTCTGAGCGAGGGCGCCCGCCTGGTCGCCGGCGGCGGCAGGCCCGGCCACCTGCCGGTGGGCAACTTCCTGTCGGCGACGGTCTTCGCCGACGTGACGCCGTCGATGCGGATCTTCCAGGAGGAGATCTTCGGCCCGGTGGTGTGCGTGACGCCGTTCTCGACCGAGGCGGAGGCCCTGGAGCTGGCCAACGCCACCAGGTACGGCCTGGCCGCCTACCTGTGGACCAACGACCTGCGCCGTACCCACCGGCTGGCCCAGTCGATCGAGGCCGGGATGGTGTGGGTCAACTCGCAGAACGTGCGTGACCTGCGCACCCCGTTCGGCGGGGTGAAGGCCAGCGGCGTGGGACGCGAGGGCGGCCGGCACAGCATCGACGTCTACACGGAGTCGCACATCGTGCACGTGGCCACGGAGGACCTGCCGATCCCCCGCTTCGGCGCGGCCTGAGCGCCCGCCTGGAACGGCCCTGGATCACGCCCGGGCCGTTCCAGGCGGCGGCGGACGAGGTCACGGAACCACCGGGAGCAGGTGAGACCGGCGGTGTGCCGGGCAGGCGGCCTTCTTTGAGGAGGATCGCCGATGTTCGTCGCCTATGTGGTCGTCACCGTGCTCACGATCGCGGCCAACGCCGCCGTCGCGGTCGCCGACCTCGCCCGTTCCCCGTGGGTGCTGGGCAACATGGCGTCCGTGGGGATCGCGGAGCGGTGGCTGCCGCCGCTGGCCGCGCACTGATCGTCCTGGCGCCGGGCGATGGACATCCGGTACGCCCGGCACCATCGTGGACAGGATGGAACAGGAGCAGATCTGGGATTCCGCCACCGCCGAAACCTACGACACGCCGGGCACCGGCATGTTCGCCCCCGACGTGCTCGGGCCGACCGTCGACCGTCTGAGCAAGCTCGCGGACGGCGGCCCCGCGCTCGAGTTCGCCATCGGGACCGGCCGGGTGGCCGTGCCGCTGGCCGAGCGCGGCGTGCCGGTGACCGGCATCGAGCTGTCGGCGGCGATGATCGGCCGGCTGCGCGCCAAGGCGGACGAGGCGACGATCCCGGTGGTCGCCGGTGACATGGCGAGCGCCACCGCCCCGGGGACGTACACGCTGGTCTACCTCGTCTACAACACGATCGCCAACCTGCTCACCCAGGCCGGGCAGGTGGCCTGCTTCCGAAACGCGGCCCGTCACCTGCGGCCCGGCGGCCGGTTCGTGATCGAGCTGTGGGTGCCCGAGCTGCGCAGTCTCCCGCCCGGCCGGCCGGCCACGGTGGGCGTCGTGGAGCCGGGCTACATCCTGCTCGACACCTACGACGTGCTGAACCAGCACGTCGTGTCACACCATTTCCGCTTCGGCGAGGACCGGCAGGCGCATCTGCACCGCACCCCGCACCGCTACATCTGGCCGGCCGAGCTCGACCTGATGGCGCAGCTGGCCGGGTTCGAGCTGGAGAGCCGGCACGCCGACTGGGCCGGGGTCGAGTTCACCGCGGAATCGCCGTCGCACGTCTCGGTCTACCGCCTCCCGCCTGGGCGGTAGCGGCCCGACCTCCGGGGCGACCTCGTTTGCCGCCCCAGAGCAAGGGCACGGATAGGACATTCGCGGCACGGCCTGGCGAGGGCGTGGAGAGGGGACGGGCCATGAACCACGATGCCTTGCACCTGTCGGTCCGCCGGGAGGGCGACGTGCTCCTCCTGCGGCCCTCGGGTGAGCTGAGCTGGAACACGGTGTCGCCGCTGCGCGAGTGGCTGGCCGCCTACGAGCGGCGGCCGGCGCCGGTGACGGTGGTGGACCTGTCGGCGGTCACCGGGCTCGACGCGGTCGGGCTGTCGGTGCTGCTGTCGGCCCGGGTCAGGGTGTCGGGGCGGGCGCTGGCCTACGCCGCGCCCGCCACGGTGGTGGCCGACATGCTGCACGTCACCGGCGTGGCCGCGCACGTGACGCTGTACGACAGCGTCCAGGCGGCCACGGCGGCGATCTCCGCCGGGCGGAACGGCCAGACCGGCGGGTTGCGGGCGCCGCACGTGGCGTGAGACGCCCGCGCCGTCAGAGGCGAGCCGGACCCGTCAGGGGAAGTCCTTCGGGTTGACGTGGCTGGTGCTCGCGTTGCCGCCCTTGACCGGGTTCAGCGTCAGCCGGTAGCCGCTGGCGGAGGTCGCGGTGGTGGTGAACTTCACCTGCCGGTTGAAGCGCTGGTAGGCGGCGCTGCTGGTGAACCTGCCCTTGGAGAGGCTGTACCGGTAGCCGGTGGTGAAGAAGATCCGGTACGTGCCGTCCCTGACGTCCTTGATGGTGGCGCTGGACCGGGCGCGGACGTAGATGCTGATCGCCTTGGTGCGGCCCCTGACCAGGGTGACGACCGCGTCCCTGCTGGTGCCGTTCTGGATCTTGAGCTGGCCCAGGCCGCCGCTGATGCGGTCGTAGAGGATCTTGCCGTTGCGCGGCCGGGACGCGGCGGCGGCCTGCTGCGACACCGCGGTGACGCGCTCGGCGGACACCGTGGTGGTGGAAACCGTGGGGGCGGCCGCGGCCGGGGACGACGTCAGCAGCCCCGAGGCCAGCGCGAGTGCCGCGACGACGCCGGCGCGAGCCGGGGTTCCTTCGAAAAATCTCTTCACAGTCAACGTCTCCTGAGGATCAAGGTCACGCCCAACATAGAAGAACCCGCCTGATCGCGCACCCCTTATATCCCGACATTTCGGGTAGTCGATTCTCGGACGATGAACGTCGACGGCAGCCTCACCCGCTCGGCCACCGGCGTGCCGTGGATCAGCCCGCGCAGCATGTCGACGGCGTGCTCGGCCAGCCGCTCCGGGTGCATGTCGATCGCCGAGATCCGCGGGCTGCTGGTGCGGGCGTGCTCGGAGTCCGAGGCGGTGGCCAGCAGGGTGCGCCCGGGCACGCTCACCCCGGCCCCGCGCAGCTCCTCCAGGACGCCGGCCGCCTGACGCCCGGTCGCGCACAGCACGGCGTCGGGCACGCCCTCGCGCAGCAGCCGGGCGGCGACGGCCTGCCCGCCCTGGATCCCGGCGCCCTCGGCGGCCCGCAGCACCCGCGCCTCCAGCCCGGCGGCGGCCGTCCAGGCGCGGTAGGCGGCCTCGCAGTCCTGGTTCCAGCCGTTGGAGTCGGTGCCGGCCACCAGCGCGATGTCCCTGGCCCCGGCCGCGGCGAAGTGTTCGAGCACGGTCCTGGTCGAGCCGTCGTCGTCGGAGGAGACCCAGTGCGGTTCGTCCGGCCTGGCGGCGTTCCTGCCCAGCGAGACGTACGGGATGCCGCGATCCTCCAGCCGCTGGACCACCGGGTCGTCCACCACCGGGTCGGAGACGACGTAGCCGTCGAGCGAGTAGGCGAAGGCGGGCACCGGCGAGCGCAGCAGGTTGGGCACGAACATCATGCCCAGGCCGCGGTCCATGGCCGTCACGGCGGCGCCGGTCAGCAGCCTGCTGAAGAAGTCGACGCCGCTGGGCGCGTACTCGCCGATGGCGTCGAGCGGGCGCAGCACCATCCCGATCGTGCCCATGGGCGAGCGGCGCAGGCCGCGGGCCAGCGCGTCGGCCTGGTAGTCGAGCTCGGCGGCGACGCGCTTGATGTGCGCGCGGGTCTTCTCGCTGAGCGTGCCCTTGTCGTTGAGCGCGAGCGAGACGGCGGCGACCGAGACGCCGGCCCTGCGGGCCACGTCCTCGATCGTCAGGCCCTTCCTGCGTGCCATCCGCCGCCTCCCTGCTCGGAAGATCATAAATCGATTTATAACGATACGTGGCCACCATGGCATAAAACCTTTTACTTCTCTAGCGTGGGCCCCCGTTCGATTTCGGCTTGTCGAAGGAGCCCCCCGTGTCACGCTCCCCCGTCGTCGCCGCGGCCCTCGCGGCCGCGGTCGCCACCGCACTCACCGCCTGCGGCGCCCCGGCCGCCTCCTTC
>NZ_JABCPZ010000380.1 GCF_013283785.1 Nonomuraea antri | reverse complement strand
CGCCCGGCCCGTCCGGCGGCGACGACCTGGTCGACCCTCGCCGGGTGGGCGCTCATCCTGGCGCCGGTGGCGCAGATCGGCGGCTGGACCTTGATGAGGCTCGGCGGCAACGAAGGACTCGAGCCATGGTCGACCATCGCGCATTCGGTGTGGCTCCTCGGCTTCGTGATGCTGGCCGTCGCCTGCGTCGAACTGTTCCGCCGGGTACGAAGCCGCGGCACCGGGCAACTCCTCGCCCGGGCGAGTCTGACGGTGGCGCTGGTCAGCGTCGCCGCCTCGATCGCCGAGATGCTCGTCGACCTGTACGTCCTCTTCGCCACCGACGATCACGCGCAGTTGAAGGCCCTGGACCAGCAGATCCGAAGCATCCCGGGAGTCGAGCCGATCCTGTACGGATTCGGCACCCAGCTGGTCTACCTCGGGCTTCTGGCCCTGATCATTCAGCTGGCCGTACTGAAGCGGATCAGCGTCACGACCCTGGCGCTCGTCCTGGCCACCCTGGCCCTGTTCATCAGCTACGAAGTCCTGGACGGACCCGGCCGCCAGGCCCTCATGCCGTTCGCGGTCCTGTGCATGTGGCTGGCTCTGGCACCCCTGGGATGGCGCCTGCTGAAGCCGGTACCCCAGCCCGCCGGCACCCTCACGTCGCAGGTTTCATGACGAAGATCAGCGACGGGCGCCTCGCCACGCAGCAGGTCGAAGCGTTGATCCTCCGTCTGCGGATGGCCGAAGGCGCGGCGCGGTGCAACCGACCAACCTCACCCACGGTGGCGTCGATGGAGCCCGGGGACCCGGGGACAGCGGCCCGCATGCGGGCAGGCCGCCTCAGGAGTGAATCACCGGCGGGCGAGCGGTGATGGACTGGTGGAGGCTGCTCGCCACAGCTTGGACGAGCGGGACCTGAGAGGCGTCCCAGACGAGGTTGAGCCCGCCGTGACTGCGGAGCACGAGCCTGCCGTACAGCAGAATGGGCAGGCGGACGTTGTTCTTGAAGCGGCGGTCGGGGCCGCCCTTGACGTTGACGTAGCGCCAGGTCGAGTCCACGACCGTACCGTCGGGCGGCACCGGGCCCTCTTCGATGAAGCGGGTGTGCTCCAGGCCGACTTGAAGATGCTGGTAGGCGAGATCGGCGACGTGGCGGCCGTCCCGGAACAGGACCCGGTCGGGGAGGAAGTGCACCGACAGGCTGCCCGCGGTCAGGGTCGGGACAGCGACGTTGGTGACCAGGATCCGCGGTCCCGCCAGCCGGGCCGAGGCGTTCGTCCTGCTCAGCAGCCGGGAGGCGCCGGCGTTCACCTTGAACTGGTAGGTGCTGGTGATCGCGCCGGATGCGGTGATCAGCCAGAATCCGTGGGCTCGCTGGAGGCCGATGATCGCGTTGATGAGGTGATCGAAGCGCCGAGCGGCCTCGTCGGTCACGTCGTACATGACGACCACCGCGCGAGCCGCCCGATCGCGCAACGCCACCCACAGCACGCAAGGCAGTCCGACAGCGACGACGACCAGGCCGAAGCGTCCGGTCACCAGCCCCGCGACGAGCAGCGCGGCCAGGGCGAACGGCCAGTACGGCCGCCGTCCGGCGGCCTTCCGCAACTGCTCGACGACGTCACTCGGCTGGGCCGGGACCAGGCTCACGACATCGTGCATGACCACGTCCTGGTCAGGGGCGACGGTGCGGTAGGAGACCGTTCCGTGTCCCATGCGCACGACGTTGCCGCGGGGGCCCATCCGCACCCGAAGGCCGGGGACCGCGGTCGAGACCGCCATCCCGGCCTGGCTGAGCGTGAACCGGAACGGTCCAACCCTGAGGCTGGTATGCACGTAGAGACCCACGATGAGGAATCCCTCCGGCCGACGCGCCCGTTACCGAGGCCGATCGAGCCGCTGAAGATCGCGCCTCGCGCCATGACGAGGTCGGGACGGCTCTGACCTGTGGTTGGCGAGGATTCATCCCCGCCGACCAAGATCGCGTCTTGTCCTTGTCCGCCTGTCGTTCAACCGAAGCGGCCCGAGTGGCGTCCGGCAGCGCGGGTGAGCCCCACATCTGGACTCCGCGACCATTGAGTTGCGTGGTCTGAACTGCGGTTGCGCGGCGTGACGTGGTTCGCTGATCGTTCCTGCGGCGACCTGATGGGCTTCGGTAACCGCATCACCGGGTTGCGGTTCTTGATCCGCGATCGGGATCCACTCGTGACTTCCCCCTTCAGGAAATCTTCAGAGCTGAAGGGCTGCGAGACATCCGCACCATGCCGTGGACGCCGAGGATGAACACCAGGTCGTACAAGGCGCGGCCGGAGAACCACGCGATGTGGAAGTACCCGCCGGGGCGCGCCGGACAGGCCGCGCGACTGTTCAACGAGTCCGGTATACACGCGGCTGCGGGCCGTGATCCGAGTCACGCCGGAGGACGGGGCCTGCCGCTTTCTGGTGGAAGTGATGGCGCATAAAGGGCCTCATTCCGTGGAGATCTGAACACGAGCCACGGTGATGGCACACCCACACGAAGTGGTCATGTTCCCTGCATGAAGGTTGCAGCCCGAGCCGGTCCTAGATCGGCTTTGCCGGAACCTCGGGGTGGGGCTGGGCCTGATGTTCTCCATCGGATCGAAAGTACGTTGCTCCGGTCCGTCGACTGAGAAATGCATCTGGGAATGCATCTCTTGTCGAGGCGGTCTGATCCGCGCCTCGGGCAGTATTGGGCGTTGCGGCCATCGGCCAGCTACGCGGCGCTTGCGGCATGGTGTTTCTCGTGTTCGTCCGTGGGTCCGACTCAACGAGGTGGCGCGAGGTCGCGGCCCACGAATGGTGAGCTGCCTTGTCGGTGAACCTTGCACAGCATGATCGACTCCAACGGCCGCTCTTCATGATCCTGACCTTGGCGATCCAGAAGATGGCAGAACGGCCGTTCCCCTGCGGGAGGAGCGACGAGATCGCGACGGAACCGACCATCCCTCAGAACATGGCGAGCTTCGCCACGTTAGCGTGCACACAGCTGCTACTTATCCCCAGGCTGCGGCACTCAGCGCTCGTTTCGCGGTGACCGAGATTCTCATGTAGTAGGCGACGCCGCGACTGACTTTGACCGAGGTTCCCACGCTCTCTCCGCAACTCCCCGTCGCTGATCCCCAGGAATTACCCGTCGATGTTCTGATGAGATTCACGGTGATGGTGGTGCGGTCGCCATTACCGCCTCCCGAGCAGAAGGCGCTGAAATGCAGCCGTCCATCGCGGCTCATCGTAAAGTCATGCGTACTCCATCGTTTGGTCGGCGTGTGGTTGTCGCTCCAATGGAGCAGGAACGCCGAGGCGGACTTCGCCGTTGCCGCAGACGTCTCCGCAGCGGCAACGGCCGGTGCGGAAGCGCTTACTCCGCCGGCCATCAGGGCGAGGCTCAGGAGAGCGGCCGCACCCAGAGTGCTGTGAAGTTGCATGAGAACCTCCTGAAACGCTCTGTACTCAGGGCGTTCGACTGTTCGAAGCACGGGCTTTCCGGCTTGCTCCTCGATCATGCGGGCCGATGGGTTCGTAGCGCTTTCGTGGCGCTTTAGCGGCAGCTCAGGCCCGCTAAGTGGATCTCTTGCCGGACACGCCCGGGTCGGAGCCGTCGCTCCGTGGCCAGGATCTGGGCGCTTCGGCGCCGGTCTTGCCGGGGTGTCGACAAGCGTCGACAAGAATCGCGCTGATGGCCAAACGAGCGGCATCGCCACAGGCACGACGTGCGACTGCGCCGAAGGCACCTCTTCTGATAGGTCCCATCCCGAACCCGTAACATCCGGTCGTGGCCGGAGCGGCCATCCCGCCCCGGCCCTGTCCCTCGATACCAGGAAAAGACGATGACCGACCTCTTGGCCCACCACGCCGGCGCCCGACACCTCCTCCCCGACCAGGGGTCGATCACCTGGGTCGGCACTCCTGAGGCGGAGGCGCTGGTGACGTCGCAGGGAACTCTCATGCGAGAGATCGCCGACGTCACCGTGGACGACGTATCGGCCGCGGCCATGGACCTTTCCCGCGGTGAGGCGATCGTGCTCGTCTCGCAGCAGGCCGGGTGGGCGGTCCTTTTCGAGCCCGCTCCTCTCTGCGGCACCGATCCACGCGTGCTCCAGCAGTCCTCCGCGGACAGCGCGGCCTTCAACGTGCACTGGACGGTGAATCACGATGTGTGGGTCACCTACGCGGACGCCGGTCGAATCGTTGCGGGCTTCGATCCGTTCGACCTCGTCGGCATCCAGCCGGAATCCGGGGAGGAATGGCTGCGAGCACTCCCCGTCACCCCCGCTCAGTGGGCGGCCGACTGGATGACGGCCTGTCTGGCGGTGGGCGAGCACCTGTCAGGCATCCGCCTGGATGCGGACTGGTTCCGAGCCGGTCACCGGGCGATCATCGTTCGCAGAACCCGCTGCCCACCACCGCCAAGCTCTCACCCCTCACGCTCGACGCCGACGAACTGGCCGCCGTCGAACAGGATCCCCAGGTCTCCGCCATCGTCGCCGCACCCACGCGGGACAAGCTGCGGCTCATCACCGAACTCGCGGCGCGCATCGCGGTCTCGACCACGAACCTGCACGAACATGAGCTGGTCGACCGAGCCTTCCGGATCATCACCTCGGACCATGACCATCACCCCGACAAGGCCGAGGTGTGCAATCAACTCTTCGCCTGGATGGACACCTTGCTCAGGCAGGCCTATACGGCCTTCGAGTCCTCCGGGATGGGAGACAAGGCAGGCCCGATTCCCGGCCATGAAACCGTCCATGGGCGTCTGCTCCTGCAGCGAGCGTGCGTAGAAACGCTGAAGAAGGCCCTGGCGGACGACGATCCGGCTTATGTCGCCTACACAACCGCCAGGCAGGCCGGAGCCACCCAACCGGACAGGGCCAATGGCGACGAGGGGCGCGTGCGGGCTCTGCTGCTGGCTGCTCACCATGTCTACGACCAGGGGTGAGAGCGGGAGATCGCGGGTCACGTACGAGCCGCACTTCACCTCGCCGCGCGCTTCTTCAGGTCAACACCTACAACTCAGGGAAGGACCTGACGTGACAAACTCGAGCCGGGCCGATGACCGCAGAGGCGAGCAGCTCTTTGGGGTCTATCTGGATAACGGTGTCCTCGATCTTGATCGGCTATCGGGTGATCGGGGTCAGCCGTGTACCGCTTCAAAGTCATCCCAGGACTTGAACTGACGAATAGACCTGATGCAAGGGGGACGGGCAAGATCGACTTCTGCGCTTGTCCGTCTCCTGTGTCTGATCGCGCTCTGGGCGTTCGGCAGGCTGGTGCTGTCGGGCCGAAGGGAGGCTTCGGAGAGTGCCGATGGTGCTCCGCATGAAATGGCGGTGCTGCGGCGGCAGGTTCCCCGGTCGAAGTCGGACTGGGCCGAGCCAGCGATCCTGGCGCTGGTGCGGCTCCTGCCATCCAGGCCGCGGGGTCACTGGCTGATCACTTCGGCACTCAGTCGGCCTGGCGTCGCGGGTCCGCGCGACGTTGCGAGCGGCGCTGAACCACGCCGTGCGTGAGGACCTGAACGCCGTCGATCCGGTGCAGGGATGCCCTGTTGCCGCCGGTGCGAGAGGACACGGATCTGCACGGGGTGGACGTCGATCTGAAGCGGTGAGCTCACCGTCCCCCATCAACTGGTGGACACCGATGAGGGGCTGGTCGGTCTAGTGCAGCCGAAAGCGAGGCCAGCCGGCGGACGGCAGCGCTGGATCCGGAGATCGTGCGGTTGCTGCGTCGCCAGGAGGGGGATTAGGAGCTGTTTAAAGTTTGGATCATGTGGTTGAGGTGAGGAGTCTTAACCACATGATCGAGCCACGGAGGTAGAGCCCGGCCTCGTAGCTCTCCGGAGCTTTGTCATAGCGGGTCGCCAGGCCACG
>NZ_JABCPZ010000037.1 GCF_013283785.1 Nonomuraea antri | reverse complement strand
CCCTCGGGCAGGCTGCGCAGCTCCCCCCGCCGCCCCACCCCTGAGGACTGACAAACGGCACAAGAAAAGGGCCCGCCCCGGGGGCGGGCCCTTTTCGCGCCGGTCAGACCGTAGGGCCGCGGCGGCGCAGCCCCGCCACGAGCCCGACCCCGACGATGGCCAGGACCACCTGCATCACCAGCTCGATCCAGTCGATGCCAGGCGTGGTCTCCACGCCGAGAACCTGCGCCAGCAGCGTGCCCAGCAGGGCGGCCACGATGCCGACGACGATGGTGAGGATCCACCCGATGGCCTGCCTGCCGGGAAGCAGCAGGCGACCGATTGCGCCAACGACGGCGCCAATCACGATGGCGCCAAGGATGGATTGGATTGTCATGTGACGAAACCTCCCCGTGAGGGTGAGCCGTTCACTCTCACGGGTTGGTCGCTACCCGATCTCCGGCGATTATGCGCCGCTATGACGTACGGGCAGGTCAGGTCAGGTCTGTGCGCGTCCAGTACGTCCGCCGGTGCGACCTCCGCCCATCCTGGTGACCAGAAGCACTCCCGCCACGGCAAGCGCGAGCTGGAGAATGTGCTCGATCCAGTCGATGCCCCTCGTATCGGCCCACCCGAAGGCATGGGCGATCAACGTGCCGATCAGGGCGGCCACGATGCCGACGATCAACGTCAGGCCGATGGACATGTTCTGCCTGCCGGGCACCAGCAGCCTGGCCAGCGCACCGACGATGGCGCCGATGACTACTGCGGAAACAATCGCGCCGATCATGTGTAGCTCCCCCCGAGACGTTCACATGTCTTGGGAGCCACCTACCCGGCATATCGGGAACCTACCCACATGGAAGACGGCGGTCCGTACCGCGCCAGTGACGAACCGCCGCCTCCATCTTGGCGGGCTAGGCGACGACCCGCCGGGACACCCTCAACCGCATCCCTGCAGAGAAGACGCCCTACTGGCGTGAAAGGTTCACCACGAGCGCGGTCGCGACGGCCGCGACGCCTTCGCCGCGCCCGGTCAGGCCGAGCCCGTCGGTGGTGGTGGCGCTGAGGCTCACCGGCGCGCCCAGCGCGGCGCCGAGCGCCTTCTCGGCCTCCGCGCGCCGTGGAGCCAGCTTCGGCCGGTTGCCGATGATCTGGATCGCCACGTTGCCGATCTCGAAGCCCGCCGCGCGCACCTGACGCGCGGTCTCCTCCAGCAGGGCGACGCCGGACGCGCCGGCCCAGCGTGGGTCGGCGGTGCCGAACAGGCCGCCCAGGTCGCCGAGACCGGCCGCCGACAACAACGCGTCACAGGCGGCGTGTGCCGCGGCGTCGCCGTCGGAGTGACCGTCGAGCCCGGTCTCGCCCGGCCAGTGCAGGCCGGCCAGGTTGAGCTCGCGACCGGAACGAAACGGGTGGACGTCGACTCCGACGCCCACCCGTGGAAGATTCGTGTTCAGGAGTTCAGAACCTCGTCGAGCAGGGCCTCGGCCTTGTCCTCATTGGTCTTCTCGGCGAGGGCGAGCTCGCTCACCAGGATCTGACGCGCCTTGGCGAGCATGCGCTTCTCGCCCGCGGACAGACCGCGCTCACGGTCCCTCCGCCATAGGTCCCGAACGACCTCGGCGACCTTGTTCACGTCACCGGACGCGAGCTTCTCCAGATTGGCCTTGTAGCGCCGCGACCAGTTGGTCGGCTCTTCCGTGTGCGGCATCCGAAGGACGTCGAAAACCCGCTCAAGGCCTTCCTGGCCGACAACATCGCGCACACCGACGAGTTCTGCGTTTTCAGCTGGCACCTGGACGGTAAGGTCGCCCTTGTCGACCTTGAGCACCAGGTAGGTCTTTTCCTCACCCTTGATGGATCGCGTCGTGATTGCTTCGATCCGAGCAGCCCCATGGTGGGGGTAGACGACAGTGTCGCCGACCTGGAAAGTCATGTGACAAGTACCCCTTCCGCTGTACTCCAGGGTACCACGCATCCACAGCCTCCCGGAACAGTGAAATCCTCATAACTGCAGGTCAAGGCCGCATATTGGGGCTTGACAAGCGTTCCACTCTATGAATCGCATTTCCGGACATGGCTAATGACCTGCGGGGGTGTGGATATGACCATGGAATCGGGTGGATATGGTGAGGCTGCTCATCACGCATGCGTGCGACATGCGCGAGAGCCCCCCATCACGCATGCGCTAGACCAAGGAGAACCCGCCCGTGACCAGCCGTCGCTGGATTGTCGCAGCCGCCGCGTTCATGGCAGCCCCCGTTCTGGCGGGGTGCGCGGCCGGATTCGACGCCAACACGAACAAGCCGTACGCCCCGAACGAGGCTGTAGCGCTCATTGAGAAGGGCAGTTACGGCAGCGAGCGCGGCATTCACATCCCGCAGGCGTTCATCCTGGGGCCCGACTCCGGCGCCCAGCTCGCCTACCGCGGCTCCGCCCCGATCTACCTGAACATGCTCAACGCCGCGAACACCGCCGACACCCTCCAGGCGGTCTCGGTGGGCGACCTCGGCACGGTCAAGCTCAAGGCGCCGATCCAGCTCCCGAGCAACCAGCTGGTGAACTCCGGCAAGCCCGAGCCGCAGATCATGATCGAGGGGCTCTCCAAGGGCCTCAGGGGCGGCGAGACGTTCCGGGTGGACCTCCAGTTCGCCAACGCCGGCGTCGTGTCCGTGAACGTCCCTGTGATCACGCGTAGCCGCGAATTCCTCGACTACCCGGCCGCCCCCGGCGCCACCGCCGCGCCCACGCCGACCCCCTCGGCCGAGCACGCGGAAGAGGAAGGCGCGCACTGACGCCCTGCCCCCCGACATGCTGAAACCCTTGTTCCGGTACGTGATCCGCACCGGAACAAGGGTTTTCTCATTCGTCCACGGCGTCGAACTTGTAGCCCAGCCCGCGCACGGTCAGGATGCAGCGCGGGTTGGACGGGTCGGACTCGATCTTCGCGCGCAGCCGCTTGACGTGCACGTCGAGCGTCTTGGTGTCGCCCACGTAGTCGGCGCCCCAGACCCGGTCGATGAGCTGGCCGCGGGTGAGCACCCGCCCCGCGTTGCGCAGCAGCACCTCGAGCAGCTCGAACTCCTTCAGCGGCAGCTGCACCTGTTCGCCGCGCACGGCCACGACGTGCCTGTCGACGTCCATGCGCACCGGGCCGACCGCGAGCACGGCCGACTCCAGCTCCTCCACCACGTCGCCCTGCCTGCGCAGGACCGCGCGGATGCGGGCCACCAGCTCCCGCGAGGAGAACGGCTTGGTCACGTAGTCGTCGGCGCCCAGCTCCAGGCCCACGACCTTGTCGATCTCACTGTCCTTGGCGGTCAGCATGATGACCGGCACCTTGGAGCGCTGCCGCAGCGAGCGGCACACCTCCGTACCGGGCAGGCCGGGCAACATCAGGTCGAGCAGCACCAGATCCGCACCGTTGCGGTCGAAGGTCTCAAGCGCCTCGGGGCCGGTCGCGGCGACCGACACCTCGAAGCCCTCCTTGCGCAGCATGTACGACAGGGCGTCGGAAAAGGACTCCTCGTCCTCTACGACCAGAACTCGCGTCATTTGGCGGCCTCCAGGGGAATCGAGGGTGGTACTGCCACCGCCGTGCCGCCGAAGGCGGGCAGGCGGAGCGTGAACGTGGAGCCGGAGCCTTCCTTGCTCCAGACGGACACCTCGCCCGCGTGCGCGGCGGCGACGTGCTTGACGATGGCGAGGCCGAGGCCGGTGCCGCCGGTCGCGCGGGACCTGGCCGCGTCGACGCGGAAGAAGCGTTCGAAGATGCGCTCCAGCGCCTCTTCGGGGATGCCGATGCCCTGGTCGCTGACGCTGATCTCGACCGAGTCCCCGGCCGGCCTGACGCTGACGACCACCCTGGTGTGCTCGGGGCTGTAGGCGACGGCGTTGTCGATGAGGTTGCGCAGGGCGGTGACGAGCAGCTCGTCGTCGCCCCAGACGCGCAGCCCCTCGGTGCCGCCGGGGACCAGCGTGATGTCCTTGGCGATGGCCTTGGTGTTGCAGTGGTCGATGGCATCGTGGATGGACTCGTCGATCGAGACCTGGCCCGGGGTGGGGATGGGCTCGGCGCCCTGGATCCTGCTCAGCGTGATCAGGTCCTGGACCAGGTAGGTGAGCCGGGCCGCCTCGTGCTGCATGCGCCCGGCGAAGCGGGTGACGGCCTCGGGGTCGTCGGCCGCGTCCTGGATGGTCTCGGCCAGCAGGCTCAGCGCGCCGACCGGGGTCTTCAGCTCGTGGCTGACGTTGGCGACGAAGTCGCGGCGCACGGCTTCGACCCGGCGCCGCTCGGTCTGGTCCTCGGCGAGCACCAGCACCTGACCGTAGGAGCCCAGCGGGGCGACCCGGACGGCGAAGTTCGTGGTCTCCTGGCCGAACTTGTGCCCGGCCACGTCGATCTCGCTCTCGCGGATCTCGCCGTCTCGGCGTACCTGCCTGGCCAGCGCGAGCAGTTCGGCGGCCATCAGCCTGTCGCCCTTGACCAGCCCGAACGCCCGCGCGGCCGAGCTGGCCCTGAGCACCCGGTCGTGGGCGTCGAGCACCACGGCGGACGAGGGCAGCACGGCCAGTACGGAGGCCACCCCCTGAGGCAGCGCGCCGCCCGTCTCGGGTCCTTCGGCCGGATCGGTCCTCTTGGGCGCCTCGATCTGGTTGCGATAGAAGAGGACCGCCAGGGCGCCGACGACGAACCCGGCGAGGGCCGCGAAGCTCATGGCCATCTCACTCATGTCTTCGATGGTAGGTGCCCGGTTCTCGCCGACAGACCTCTCACCTGCGGATGAACGCCTCTTTCCTGGAAAGTTCATCTCGGTGTAGGGGTTCGTTCATCAAGCGGCACGTACGGTGACGGCATGCGTGACGCGTACCACGAAGAACTTGATTCCCTCACCGACAAGCTGGTCGAGATGACCAGGCTGGTCCGCTCGGCCATCTCCCGTGCGACCACGGCCCTGCTGGACGCCGATCTGCCGCTGGCGGAGAGCGTCATCTCCCGTGACCAGGAGGTGAACGCCACGTTCGAAGAGATCGAGACGTCCATCTTCGAGCTGATGGCCAGGCAGCAACCGGTGGCCGTCGACCTGCGGATGGTCATCACGGCGTTGCGCATGGGCACCGACCTGGAGCGCATGGGCGACCTGGCCGTCCACGTGGCCAAGGTGGCCCGGCTGCGCCACCCCGACTCGGCCATTCCGCCGGAGATGCGCGCGGCCATCCTCGAAATGGGGCAGATCGCCGAGAGCCTGGTCACCAAGGCCGGCGGCTGCGTGGCGTCCAGGGACGTGGAGTCGGCCCTGGAGCTGGAGCAGGACGACGACGCCATGGACCGGCTGCACCGGCGGCTGTTCAAGAGCATCCTGGCCAAGGACTGGCAGCACGGCGTGGAGCCGGCCATCGACATCACCCTGATCGGCCGTTACTACGAGCGGTACGCCGACCACGCCGTGCGCGTGGCCAGGGATGTCGTGTACCTGGTGACCGGTACCCGGCCGAGCTGATTCAGCCGATTTCGTGATCGGCGATGAGTTTGTTCTGGTTTGCGAGTCTCTCCTGTCGTGAATGAGCGGGAAGGGCGCGAGATGACCAGGACAGAGCACAGGGCCGGCCGCCGGGCGGGCGACGTGTGGCCGTTGATCCACGCCGAGCGGGCGGCCCTGGCCGCCGATCTGGCCGGGCTGGACGACGGGCGGTGGGCGACGCCGTCCCTGTGCGCCGGGCTGAGCGTGCGTGAGGTGCTGGCGCACGTCGCCTCGGGGGCGGGGCTGCGTCCGCTGCGCTGGCTGGCCGGGGTGATCCGCTGCCGGTTCGACTTCGACAAGCAGGTGGCCATGCGGCTGGCCGAGCAACTGGGCGATTCCGGGGCCGAGACGCTCGAAAGGTTCGAGCGGGTGATCACCAGCACCACCTCGACGCTGCTGCCCGCCGTGGCGATGCTGGGCGAGGTGGTCGTGCACGGCGAGGACATCAGGCGCCCGCTCGGCCTGCGCCGCGCGCACCCGGTGACCACGCTCACGCCGCTGGCCCGCTACTACGCCGGGCCCAACATCCTGGTGCCGGGCAAGGAGCGGATCGCGGGCCTGCGGGTGGCGGCGGCGGACGGGCCGTTCGCGGCCGGTTCCGGGCCGCTGGTGACGGGCTCCACGCTGGCGCTGGTCATGGTGATGGCCGGGCGCCCGGCGTATCTGGACGAGCTCGACGGCGACGGCGTGGACACGCTGCGTGCCCGCCTGGTTTCCTGACGCGATCTCCGGCGAATCTGGCACCTGCCCGGAGCCTTTGCTTTACTCCGGACAAAGGACCGTTTTCCGTACGAATCGGCCAGGTGCAAAGGATGCCCATGCCAGAGAGACGGCGAATGAACCTGCGTCCGGGGCTGCTCGGCAGCCTCGTCGCCCTAGTCACCACCTCGGCGGTCACCGTCTGGGGATGGGTGCGGATCCCGCCGGAAACGCGGTTTCCCGTGCACCTGTCGGGTGATGCGGACCGGTTCGGCGCCAAGCCGGAGGCGCTGCTCACGCTGCCGCTGGTGATGCTGGGACTGTGCGCGATCTTCGCCGTGATGCCGCTGCTGGCTCACCACCGGCACCAGCCGCGCCTGTACAACGGCGCCTGGATCGGCGTGCTGGCCATCTTGACCGTGCTGCACGCCGTCAACGTGTTCAACGCCGTGACGGGACCCGCCGCCAGCGCGTGAGCGCCGGCGGCGGGCGCCGGAGTCAGCGGCCCTGGTTGGCGACGGCCTCGATGGCCGCCTTCGCGGCCTCGGGGTCGAGGTATTCGCCGCCCTTGCGCACCGGGCGGAAGTCCGCGTCGAGGTCGTAGCGCAGCGGGATGCCGGTCGGGATGTTCAGGCCGGCGATCTCGTCGTCGCCGATGCCGTCGAGGTGCTTGACCAGCGCGCGCAGCGAGTTGCCGTGCGCGGCGACAAGCACCGTGCGCCCGGCCGCCAGGTCGGGGACGACCTCGTCGTACCAGTACGGCAGCATCCGGTCGACCACGTCCTTCAGGCACTCCGTGCGCGGCTGCAGCTCCGGCGGCAGCAGCGCGTAGCGGGCGTCGCCCGCCTGGGAGTACTCGTCGCCGTCGGCGATGGGCGGCGGCGGCACGTCGTACGAGCGGCGCCACAACATGAACTGCTCGTCGCCGAACTCCTCGCGCGTCTGGGCCTTGTTCTTGCCCTGCAGCGCGCCGTAGTGCCGCTCGTTGAGCCGCCACGACCGCTTGACCGGCAGCCAGAGCAGGTCGGCCGCGCCGAGCGCGAGCTGAGCCGTCTGGATGGCCCTGGTGAGCAGGCTGGTGTGCACGACGTCGGGACGCACCCCGGCCTCCACCAGGAGTTTGCCGCCCCGGCGAGCCTCATCCTCGCCCTTGGCCGACAGGCTCACGTCCACCCAGCCGGTGAACAGGCCCTTCGCGTTCCAATCACTCTCGCCGTGCCGTAGCAGCACCAAAGTCGCCATGCGGCCAATCTTATGGTTTGCGGGCCACCCCACAGAGGAAGTAGGGGGGCGCATCGGGGAACGGGATGAGTTCCGGCAGCTCAGGACGCCATTCCGGGAGGTTGACCACCCCGGGGGGCACGACGTCGAGCGCGTCGAAGAACGACATGATCTCGTCGGAGCGGCGGCCGACGAACCCCGCCGACGCGCCCTGGTAGATCCGCTCGACGCCGGGCGCGGCCTCGGGCTTGATGTCGATGCAGACGTGCGAGAGCACCAGCCAGCTGCCCGGCGCCAGCGGTTCGAGCAGCTCGGCGATGATCGGGCGCGGGTCTTCCTCGATGAAGTGCACGATGGCCAGCAGCAGCACGGCGACCGGCCGGCTGAGGTCGAGGTGCCCGCCGACCTCGGGATGCCGGAGGATCTCGGCCGGGCGGCGCAGGTCGCCCTCGATGATGCGGACGTTGGTGCTGTTGGTGAGCAGCGCCCTGGCGTGGGTGAGCACCTGCGGGTCGTTGTCGACGTAGACGGTCCTGGCGTCGGGCGCCACCGACTCCACCACCTGGTGCACGTTCTCCTGGGTCGGCAGCCCGGTGCCGATGTCCAGGAACTGGCGCACGCCGCTCTCGGCCAGGAACCGCACTGCCCGTCCGAGGAAGGCCCGGTTCTCCCTGGCGCCGACCGGTATTTCAGGAACGATCGTCAGGACACGTTCGGCTGCGGCCCGGTCGGCGGGAAAATTGTCCTTCCCGCCTAAAAAATAGTCATACATCCGCGCCACATTTGGGATATTCGGATCAAAGTTCCCAGACTCCGTCACAGCCATTGATCTTACGATATTTCCTGATAATGATCTCGACATGGCCGCAACTCGTCTGCTCGGAGTCGGGCTCGCCCCGGGTTACACCAGGACCAACCTGCTCGCCTGCTGGCTCGTCTGCCTGACGGCCACCATGGGGATCACGTTCCTGCCGACGGCCCTGCCGTTCGTCCTGTCGGACGTGCTCGGCATCCCCGAGGCACAACGCGGGTTGGTCACCGGGCTGCTCACCGTGACACACGAGCTGACCATGATCGCCAGCCTGGCCTGGTACGGCGCGCTGGCCGACAGGTTCGGCCGGCGGCCGATCGTGCTGGCCGGGTTCGTGCTGTGCGGGCTGGGTGTCGCGGTGATCCCGTTCGCGGGCAGCACGGAGGTGCTGGTCGTGCTGCGGGTGCTGTTCTCGCTGGGCGCCGCGGCGCTGGGCGGCATGTTCGCCACACTCGCCGTCGACTACGTCCAGGACCGCTCGCGCGGCAAGTCGTACGGCATGCTCGGCGTGTTCGGCGGCCTCGGCGGGCTCGCCGCGGTGTTCGGGCTGGCCAGGCTGCCCGACGCGTTCGAACGGACGGGCATGACGCCGGTGGCCGCGGCCCGCTGGTCGTTCCTGGTGGTGGCGGCCGGGCTGATCGTCATCGGCTGGGCGATGTGGGCGGCGCTGTCGCCGCTGAAGACGGTGGCGCACGTGCCCCTGTCCAGGCTCGTCCGCGAGGGCGTGGCGCTGGCCCGGGATCCCGGCGTTGCGCTGTCGTACGCGGCCGCGCTGGTGGCCAGGGCGGACCTGGCGGTGGTCTCGAGCTTCCTGTCGCTGTGGATCATCAACGCGGCCAAGGACGCCGGCATGACCGGTCCGCAGGCCCTGGCCAGGGCTGGGATGATCGTCGGGATCGCGCACACGGTGGCGTTGCTGGCCGCGCCGCTGTTCGGCTGGCTGGGCGACAGGATCGCGCGGCAGAACCTGGTCATCGGCTGTCAGGTGGTGGCCGCGCTGGCGTACCTGTCGACGTTGCTGATCGCCGATCCGCTCGGTCCTGGCATGTACCTCGTCGCGGTGTTCGCCGGGCTCGGCGAGATCGCCGGGATCACCACGGCCGGGCCGCTGCTGGCCCAGCAGGTGCCCGCGGCCAGGCGCGGCTCGGCGTTCGGCGTGCAGGCGCTGTGCGGCGCGCTCGGCATCCTGATCGTGTCGGCGGTCGGCGGGCTGCTGTTCGACTCCTGGCGGCCGGCCGCGCCGTTCGTGGTCTCGGCCGGGCTGGGGTTGTGCGTGGTGGCGTTCGGGCTCGCGGTCAGGAAGCGGGTGCGTCCGCACCCGGAGGCCGACCTCACCCCGGTCGCCCAGCTCGCGTGATCGGGTCAGGCGATCTGGGCGGCGAAGCGGGCGAACCGGCCGGTCAGCCGACCTGGCCGGGGTCGGCGAAGCGGGCGAACGCCTGCAGGTTGGCCAGCGACTCGCCGCGCTTGGCCCGCCACTCCCACTCGCGCCTGATCGAGGAGGCGAAGCCCAGTTCGAGCGCGCGGTCGAACCAGTCGTCGGAGTAGGTGAGCACGCAGCCGAGCAGCCGGTCGATCTCCTCCTCCGACACGGCCGCGAGCGGGATCCGGCCGACGAGGTAGACGTCGCCGACCGGGTCGAGCGAGAAGTGCACCCCGTACATGCCGCCGTTCTTGCCCAGCAGCCAGCGGTAGAACTCGGCGTGGTTCTCGTCCGGCTGGCGGCAGAAGAAGGCTTCGAGGTGCAGCACCCGCTCGCCGACGATCAACCAGGTCATGGTGGCGAGCTTGTGCTGTCCGGGGAGCTTGACCAGGAACGCTCCCGGCCGCGGCTCGTCGTAGGAGACGTCCGCGGCCTTGAGCGCGGCTTCGACGACTTCGCGCATGCCGTACAGCCTAGAAGTTCACCGCGACGGGCACCTTGTGCAGGTTTGCCACGGCGGCGGCGTAGACGTCCAGGAGCCGCGCCGAGGTGGCCTGCCAGCCGAAGGCGGCGGCGTGCGCGCGGGCGCCGGCCGACAGCAGCGCGCGGCGGCGCGGCTCGGCGATGAGCCCGGCCAGCGCCTGCGCCCACAGGTGCGGGTCGTGCCCGTCCACGAGCAGGCCGGAGACGCCGTCGCGCACCGCGGTGCGCAGCCCGCCGACCGCGGCGGCCACCACCGGGGTGCCGCACGCCTGCGACTCCAGCGCGACCAGCCCGAACGACTCGCTGTACGACGGCACCACGGTCACGTCCGCGGCCCGGTACCAGTCGGCCAGCTCCTCCTGCGGGGCCGGCGGCACGAGCCTGACCACGTCGGAGATGCCCAGTTCCGTGGCCAGCTCGGTGAGCAGGGACGGCCGGGCGAGACCGTTGCCCGAAGGCCCGCCCACGCAGGCCACGACCAGCCGCCCGCGCAGCGACGGATCGTCGATGAGCATCCTGGCGGCGGCCCGCAGCAGCACGTCTGGCGCCTTGAGCGGCTGGATCCTGCCGACGAACAGCAGCACGTGCGCGTCCTGCGGCAGCCCGAGCCGGTGCCGGGAGGCGCCGCGTGAAGCGGGCTGGAAGACGGTGAGGTTGACACCAGGGTTCACCACGGCCACCCGCGACTCGGGCGCACCATAGAGCTCGATCAGCTCGCGCGCCTCGTCGGCGGTGTTGGCCACCAGCCGGTCGGCGACGCCGACCACCTGCTCCTCGCCGACCACCCTGGCCGGCGGCTCCGGCTTGTCGCCGCTGGCCAGCAGCAGGTTCTTCACCTTGGCCATGGTGTGCATGGTGTGCACCAGCGGCACGCCCCAGCGTTCCTTGGCCAGCCAGCCGACCTGGCCGGACAGCCAGTAGTGCGAGTGGATGACGGCGTAGCGGCCCGGATCGTACATGGCCTCGGTACGCAGGACCTCGGACAGGAACGCGCACAGCTGCCCGGGCAGGTCGGCCCGGTCCATCTCCTCGTACGGCCCGGCCGTCAGGTGGCGCACCAGGACGCCCGGGGCGAGTTCGGCCACGGGCGGCAGGTCGCGGGCGGTGGCCCGGGTGAAGATCTCCACCTCCACGCCGGCCTGAGCGAGCCGTTTGGCGGACTCCACGATGTACACGTTCATCCCGCCGGCGTCGCCCGTCCCGGGCTGGTCCAGCGGTGACGTGTGCATGCTGATCGTCGCGACCCGGTCGACCCGTCGTCGCCTCACCCGACATCACCTCCAAGCGGAATACAACTATCCAAATTTTTCCGACATTCCCGGCAGGTGGGCGCAGTGGGGGGTGCTGGCAGGATGTGGGGCATGCGGAAAACAGCTGTGGTGACCGGTGCCAGCAGCGGAATCGGCGCGGCGACGGCCCGCCGGCTGGCGGCCGAAGGTTTTGCGGTGGTGGCCTGCGCGAGGCGTCGCGAACGGCTCGACAAGCTCGCCGCCGAGGTCCCCTCGATCACGCCCGTGACGCTCGACGTGACCTCCCAGGAGTCCGTCGACGCGCTCGCGGCCTCGCTCGACCGGGTGGACGTGCTGGTGAACAACGCCGGCGGCGCGCTCGGCCTGGAATCGGTCGCCGAGGCCAGGCTCGACGACTGGCAGGCCATGTTCGACTCGAACGTGCTCGGCTCCCTGCGCATGACGCAGGCCCTGGTGCCCAAGCTGGTCGAGTCGGGTGACGGCGTGCTGGTGATGCTCACCTCGACGGCGGCGTTCGTGTCGTACGAGGGCGGTGGCGGCTATTGCGCGGCCAAGCACGCCCAGTCGGCGATGACCGAGACGTTGCGGCTGGAGCTGGTCGGTCAGCCGGTGCGCATCGTCGAGATCGCGCCGGGCATGGTGAAGAGCGAGGGCTTCGCGGTCACCCGCTTCCGCGGGGACGAGGCCGCCGCGGCCCGCGTCTACGAGGGGGTGCCCGATCCGCTGTCCGCCGACGACGTGGCCGACGCGATCGCCTGGTGCGTGACCAGGCCCGCGCACGTGAACGTCGACCGCCTGGTGATCCGCCCCCGCGCCCAGGCCGCCCAGCACAAGGTCCACCGCGTCGGTGGCTAAACCCGTCGGGACCGTCACCCGCGGCACGACCGGGCACAACCGGCTGCGCCGCTGCGACCGGTGGATCACCGGCGTGCACGCGGGGCTGCTGCGCGGCCGTCCGCTGGTGGTGGACCTGGGCTACGGGGCCTCGCACACGACCACGCTGGAGCTGTTCACCCGGCTGCGCCGGGTCGGCCCCGGCGTGGAGGTGGTCGGCATCGAGATCGACCCGGCCAGGGTGGCGCTGGCCAAGCCGTACGAGCGCGAGGGCCTGAGCTTCGCGCTCGGCGGCTTCGAGCTGCCCGTCGCGCGCCCGCCGGCGCTGATCCGCGCCTTCAACGTGCTGCGCCAGTACGGCGAGTCCGAGGCCTGGCACTACTGGGACGTGCTGCGCGGCAAGCTGGCCCCCGGCGGGCTGCTGGTCGAGGGCACCTGCTCGGAGACCGGTCACCGGGCGGTCTGGGTCGGCATCACCCGTGAGGGGCCGCGGACGCTGACGTTCTCGGCCCGTTTCGACGCGTTCGAGCGGCCTTCCGACCTGGCCGACCGGCTGCCGAAGACACTCATCCACCGGAACGTGCCCGGTGAGCGGATTCACGCGTTCCTGCGCGACTTCGACCATGCCTGGGCGATCAGTGCCCCTTACGGCGCGCACGGGCTGCGTCAGCGCTGGCTGGCCGCGGTGTCGGCGTTGAGCGGGTCGTGGCCGATCCCGCGGCACCCGCCCTACGGCGGCCTGGCCCGCTGGCGGCTCGGCGAGCTGACCCTCCCCTGGTCCGCGGTGGCCCCCGGCTGACGATCTCTGTAAGAATGCCGCGCCATGACCTCGATCGGCGGCCGGCCGGGTTCGCGCCGGGTGGTGGCCGCACTGGCCTGCCTGCTGGCCATCACGTCCTGCGCGAACGCCTCACCCTCGAAGGCGAAGCCGACACGTGGTCTCGCCTCGCCCACGAAGGCCGCACCGCCACTCGCGCAGAGCACGCCGGCGACGGCCTCGCCCTCCGCCGTCCCGAAGACCAAGCCGAAGATCAAGCCGCTGCCGAAGATCACGCCGGCGCTCGGCTGGCGGCGCGCCGAGCGGACGGGACGGCTGACCGCGACCTCGCTGGTGGACGTCGCGGCGACGGGCGCGGGCACGGCCTGGGCCGCCGGCTACCACACCGACGCCGAGGACGAGCCCGCGAACGCCGTGCTCCTGCGCGTGGACGGAAGCCGCTGGCGCGTGGCCGACCAGGTGAGCAAGCGCCTGCCGGACGCGACGGACTCCTTCATCACCGGCATCGACGCCGACGGGCCCGCCCACGCCTGGGCCGTGGGCAACGGTCATGCCGGCCTGGGCACGCTGCCCTTCGCCATGCGCTGGGACGGCCGTGACTGGCACATGTCCAGGCCGCTCGGCCCTGGCGAGGACCAGAGATTGGACGACGTCGCGGTGGACGGCCGCCGCGCCGCGCTGGTCGGCAACCGCGGCCGGTGGGCCGACGACCCCGGTCTCCACTCTCCCTTCCTCCTGACCTGGAACGGCCGCCGATTCTCCGAACAGACCTTCGGCCGGGGCGAGGTGTTCACGGCCGTGGCCACGGGCCGAGACCACACCTGGATCGCCGGAGGGCGGACGAGCGGCGGATGCGCGGACTCGCGCCCGGCCGTCTGGCACGCCTCCGCCCCCGGCGCCGCGCCGGCGCCCGCCTCCCTGCCCGACGTCGGCACCGGCATGCTGACCGCGATCTGGCAGAACGGCCCCCGCGACGTCTGGGTCACGGGCACGCGTGGCGGCCCCGGGCTCTGCGACCCGGTCGAAGGCTCGGGCACGCCCCTGATGCTGCACTGGGACGGCACGTCCTGGACGGAGATCGCGCTGCCAGGACGGGTGCAGCGCCTGCATGACATGACCTCGCCGGGCTCCGGCGAGGTGTGGCTGGCCGCGACGGACGATCAGGCGCCGCTCGGCCGGCTGCTGCTCCTGCGCTTCGACGGGCGGCGGTGGGCCGCCGAGTACCTGCGGCTCGGCGGCGCGGCGAGCGCGGGATGGAACGTCTACGCCCTGGCCGCCTCCCCTGGCGGGCTCATCCTGGCCGGCTCGGCGGACTGCTGCGACCAGCAGCGGGCGGTGGTGTTCAGCAGGCCGCTGCCCCGGTTCTAGAGCCGGGACTCGAAGACGTCGTAGGCGGCCCGGTCGAACAGCACGAACCTGAGCTCCGTCACCGACGTCTCGGCCCGGCGCACCGCCTCGAACGCGATGCGCGCCGCGTCGGCCATCGGCCAGCCGTAGACGCCCGTCGAGATCGCCGGGAAGGCCACCGTGCGGGCGCCCAGCGAGTCGGCCACCCGCAGCGACTCGGTGTAGCAGGAGGCCAGCAGGTGGGAGCGGTCGTCGCTGGTGGAGTAGACAGGGCCGACGGTGTGGATCACCCAGGTGGCGGGCAGCTCTCCCGCCGTGGTGGCCACCGCCTGGCCGGTCGGCAGGCCCTTGCCGTAGTGGGAGGCGCGCAGCTGGCGGCACTCCTGCAGGATCCGCGGGCCGCCGCGCCGGTGGATGGCGCCGTCGACCCCGCCGCCGCCCAGGAGCGAAGAGTTGGCGGCGTTCACGATGGCGTCGGCTTGCTGCTCGGTGATGTCTCCCTGGACGAGCGTGATATCCATCTCACCAGGATCCCGGATGTCTGCTCGACAGGTTGTAGAGCTACCCTGAAGGGCGTGAAGGGTCTTGGGGAGCTTGAGCGCAGCATCATGGACATTCTCTGGGCGGAGAACAACGCGCTGACCGCACGCGAGGTCGGCAGGCTCATCGCCGATCGCGATCTGGCCCCGACGACGGTGATGACCGTACTCGACCGCCTCACCCGCAAGGGCTTCCTCCAGCGCACCCGCGACGGGCGCGCCTGGCGGTACGAACCGGCAGAAAGCCGCGACTCCTACGTCGCCGAGCTTATGCTTGAGGCCTTGGATCTGACGGGCGACCGCTCGGCCGCCCTGACCCGCTTCGCCCAGGCCGTGTCGGGCACGGAGGCGGAGATCCTGCGCAGAGCCCTTACGGAGCTGGAGGAATAGTGCTCACGGCAGCGGCGCTGGCCGCGCTCGCCATGGCGTGCGCGATCGGCTCCTGGCGTTTCACCACCGCGAAGTGGACTTCGCGGGCTCCCAGGCTCGCCATCATCCTCTGGCAGTCCCTGGGCGTCTCCTGGGGTCTGGCGACCACCGGCGCCATGCTGGCGTGGGCGGTCGAGCCGTACGGCGTCGGGGTCCTGCACGGGCTCATCGCCTTCGTCGGCGGACGGTCTCCGCTGGAGCCGTACGACGCGCTGCACGTACTGGCCATGATCGCCGGGTTGACGGCGCTGGCCGTGCTGATCGTCGTGCTGCTCACGGCCGGGGTGCAGGCGTTGCGCGCCCGCCGCAGGCATCGGATGCTGCTCTCGCTCATCGCGCACGACGATCCCGGCATGCCCGGGGTGCGGGTGCTCGACCATCCGAGCGCGGCCGCGTACTGCGTGCCCGGGCTGCGTTCGCAGGTGGTGGTCAGCGAGGGCGCGCTCAAGCTGCTGTCGGAGGACGAGCTGAAGGCCGTGCTGGCGCACGAGGCCGCGCACGTGCGCGAGCGCCACGACCTGGTGTTGCTGCCGTTCGCCGCGCTGCGCCGGGCGCTGCCCTGGTCCAAGGTGGTCTGCGACGCGCAGGCGCAGGTGGAGCTGCTGGTCGAGATGGCCGCCGACGACCGGGCCCGCCGCTACTGCTCGCCGCGCAGGCTGGCCACCGCGCTGCTCAGGTTCGGCACGGCCGGGGCCATGCCGACCCCGCACGGCATGCTCGGCGTGCACGCGCACCACGTCATGGCCAGGGTCGACCGCCTCATCAAGCCGGCCCCCGAGCTGGCCAGGAGCGTGCGGTACGGCTTCATCGCCCTGTCTGTGACATTGGTCACCGCCACGCCCTTCCTATGGGTTATCCAGCTCTGATGCTTGCAGCTGTTAACTAACCCGTTTGCAATTGCAAGCACCGCGGGGCAGACTGGCCGCATGGCACTACCCAAGGTCGGTTCGATCGGCGAGTACATCCGCGAGCAGCGGCAGCAGGCGAAGATCTCGCTGCGCCAGCTCGCGGAGGCCGCCGGGGTCTCCAACCCCTACCTGAGCCAGATCGAGCGTGGGCTGCGCAAGCCGAGCGCGGAGATCCTCAATCAGATCGCCAAGGGTCTGCGCATCTCCTCGCAGGCGCTGTACGTGCAGGCGGGCCTCATCGAGGACCGCGAGCCGCCCAGCGACGTGATCAGCGCGATCAGGGCCGACACGAGTCTCACCGAGCGGCAACGCCAGGTGCTGATCGACATCTATGAATCGTTCCGCAAGGAGAAGCGCGCCGAGGACGAGCAGACCTCCCAGAACGCTCACCCCCGGCACGACTCCGGACCGGACGACGAACCGCCATTGCCCGAGGAGTTTCTCGCCGCTCTAGAGCCCTACGCGGCGACCTCACGCAACGGCGACGTCACCCAGGAAACCAAGGAAGGTTAACCCATGACGCTGGCCACCGAGGTCAAGAAGCTCACCGAGTCCAAGCCGTTCTACGCGGTCGCCGGGGTCGGCGACTTCGCCGTGGAGAAGCTGCGCGAGCTGCCGGAGCAGCTGCAGAAGCTGCAGTCCAGGCGCGCGGAGATCGCCAAGGACCTGCCCGCCAAGGCCCGCGAGTACGCCGACAAGGCCGAGGGCTTCGCCAGGGAGTTCCCCGACAAGGCCCGGGTCTACGCCGACCAGCTCGGCCACCGCGCCACCGAGGTCTACGAGGACTTCGCCACCCGCGGTCGCAAGGTCGTGAGCAAGGCCTCCGGCGAGGCCGCGCTCGAGCTCGAAGAGGTCTCCGAGGCCGCCGAGCCGGCCGTGGCCGAGCCCGTCGAGCCGGTCAAGAAGACCCGTACCACCAAGGCCAAGGCCTGACCTCCACGCGGAGAGCCCGTCCCCTCGCGGGGGCGGGCTTTCTCGTCGGTTCACCGCTTGACGGGTTGCACACTAGGCTGGAAGCGTCGTCGTCGCGACGCAGGCGGGAGCGAACATGATCTTTACCGGCTTGGATCTCATCTTCATGATTCTCGCGTTCATCGGCTTCGTGATGTCGGCGTTCGCACTGGTGCACTCGATCCGCACGCCCGCGCAGGCCTTCGCGGTCGCGGGCAAGCAGACCAAGAAGCTGTGGCTGATCATCCTGAGCCTGGCCACGCTGTTCTCCTTCGCCACCGCGGTCGGCTACTTCGGCGCGGGCCTGGGTCAGCTCAACATCTTCGCGATCGCCTCGGTGATCGCCGCGGGCATCTACCTGGCCGACGTGCGCCCGGCCGTCAAGGGCATGGGCGGCGGCAAGAACCAGGGCCCCTACGGCCCCTGGTAGACCCCGCGCAGGGCGCCCGCCAGCCAGGCGCCCAGGCGTTCGTGGCCGGTGAGCGTCGGGTGCACCCCGTCGGGCAGCATCGAGTCGGCTGACCAGCGCCGCTGCAGCGGGTCGAGGAACGGCACGCCCCGGCTGCCGGCCGCCGCCGCCAGCGCGTCGCGCATCCGATAGGCCTTGCCCGGCGGGTCGCCCAGCCAGATCGGGCCGACCATGACGATCCTGGTGCGCGGCCAGCGGGCCTTGATCCGGCCGACCAGCTCGCTCGCCGCCCGGCCCACCCGCGCCGCGCTCCAGCGGTGGTCGTTGTGCCCGCCGGAGAGCACCAGCAGGTCGGGGGCGGGCCGCCAGGACAGCTCCGCCTCGAACGAGCGCAGGAACGTACGCCCTGATCTGCCCTCGTTGAGATAGCCGGTGCCGCCCGCGCCGGCGATGATCGGCTGGCCGCCCAGCAGCCGCGCGGCCTGGGTGGCGTACGTCCGCCAGCGCGGCACCGGGCCCGAACCCACCGTGAAGCTGTCGCCGACGAACATCATCACCGGTGCGGCCGGTTCCCCGGCCGGGGGCGGCGGGGCGGACGGCGGCACGGCCACCGCACTGCTACATCCGGAAATCGCCGCACATATCCCCAATGTCGCGGCGACCGGTGCAATCAGGGACCGATGCATCTGGCCGCGCATTACCACCTCAGGGCTCTAGGCTGCCGACATGACCTTCGATCTCCACGGACGTACGCACCGGCTCGAACTGACCGACCAGGACCTACGTGACTTCGAGGCAGTCGTGCTTGACGCGACGCCGGAGGGGATCGTGCTGAGCAGGTCGGCATTCTATCCAGGCGGCGGCGGTCAGCCCGCGGATCACGGAGTTCTGATCTGGCAGGGGGTGGAGACCCGCATCGCCGGGGTACGCAAAGGCGACGATCTCTACCTGATCCCGGCGGAAGGCGACCCGATTCCGCCCGTCGGCACGGTGGTCGAGGCGGCCGTGGCCGACGCCCGCCGCTCGGCGCTCATGCGCACGCACTCCGGCCTGCACGTGTTGTGCGGCGTGGTGTTCAGGGACTACGGGTGCCTGGTCACCGGCGGCAACATGGAGGAGCTGAGCGCCCGCATGGACTTCAACCTGCCCGAGGTGCCGCCCGGCTTCAAGGAGGCCGTGGAGGACGCCTGCAACGCCGAGATCGAGGCCGACCGGCGGATCGACGTCCGGGTGCTGCCGCGCGAGCAGGCGTTCGCGATCCCGGACATCATCCGCACGGCCACGAACCTGGTGCCGGAGAGCGTCCAGGACGTGCGCATCGTGGACATCGTCGGGCTCGACACGCAGGCGGACGGCGGCACGCACGTCGCCTCGACCAAGCGGATCGGCCGCATCAAGGTGGCCAAGATCGAGAGCAAGGGTCGCGGCTTCCGCCGCCTGCGCATCGCCATCTCCGACTAGCTCGCCTTGCGCGCCAGCAGGTAGGCGCGCGGAACCCGCTCGTCGGCGTCGGGCTCGCGCAGCAGCCGCGCGGTCACCGGCAGCCCCGCCGCGCCCAGCAGCCCGGCCACCCGATCGGGCCGCCGCTGGTGGTAGTCGAGAGCGATCTCGTGGCCGAACGCCTCGGTCCTGCGCAGGTGCTCGTCCTCGCCCACCTGGAACGCCAGCAGCGCGTGCCCGCCCGGCGCCAGCACGCGGTGGAACTCGGCGAACACATGGGGCAGCTCGCCGTCGGGGACGTGGATGATCGAGAACAGCGCCACCAGGCCGCCCAGCGCGTCGTCGGGCACGTCGAGCGCGGTCATCGTGCCCTCCTCGAAGCGCAGGCCCGGGTACGCCTGCCCGGCCAGCGCCACCATGCGCGGCGACAGGTCTACGCCGAAGACGTCCAGGCCGAGCGCGTGCAGCCGGCTCGTCACGTGGCCGTGCCCGCAGCCGACGTCGGCCACCCGGCCCCGGACGAGCCCGGCGAACGCGGTGAGCATCGCCAGGTCCAGCGGCTTGGCCGCCAACTCGTCACGGAAGTGAGCCGCGTAGTCGGCGGCGACGGTGTCGTAGGACGCGCGGGTGGTGGTCAGGAAGTCGGGTTCGGTCATGCCCGTGGAGCCTAATCGCGGGCAGGATTGGAAGATGACCTTCATCATGCCGACGACCGCGGCCTGGCGGCACCTCGACGCGCGACAGGGATTCGAGGTGGCCTACTTCCTGGACGCACCGGACGGCCCGCGCGCCGAAGGGACCACGACGGCCGTCGAGGACGGCCTGACCTGGATCGTCGGCTACACGATCGAGCTGGACGCGTCCTGGGTCACCCGGCGGGCCCGGATCACGTCCAGGTCGGCGGCCGGCGCCAGGGAGACCGTGCTGGAGAACGACGGCGCCGGCCACTGGCGGGTGGACGGCGCGCCCGCCCCCGCCCTGGACGGCTGCCTGGACGTGGACCTGGAGGCGTCCGCGCTGACCAACGGTTTCCCGGTGCACCGGCTCGGCCTGGGCACGGGCGAGCGGGCCGCGGCGCCGGCCGCCTACGTCCGGGCCGCCGACCTCGGGGTGGACCGGCTGGAGCAGGACTACGCCCGGGTGGACGAGCGGCGCTACGACTACGCCGCGCCCGCCTTCGACTTCGCCTGCCGGCTGGTCTTCGACGAGACCGGGTTCGTGGTGGACTACCCGGGGCTCGCCGTCCGGGTGGTCTAGGACGGTTCGATCAGTCGTTCCAGGCCGTCGAGCAGCCGGATCAGGCCGAACTCGAAGAGGTCGTCGAGCAGGCCCAGGTCGAAGTCCGCGCCCAAACCGGCGGACATCCTGGCGAGTTCGGGGTAGCGGTCGGCGTCGGCGAGCAGCTCGAACAGCTCCGCCTGGTCGTCGACCCACTGGTCGCCGGTGACGCCGGTGGTGGCGCGGGCGGCCAGCTCCAGTTCGAGGTTGCCGGCGATGCTCTGCACGTAGCTGTAGGCCAGGATCTGGACGTACATCTTGGTCGGGGAGTCGAGCCGGGTATCGGCCAGCGCCGCCATGAACCACTCCGCGTGCGTGAGCAGGCCGGGCGAGGCCAGGGGCCGGGTGATCTGGACGACGCGGGCCATCCAGGGATGCTCGCGGTAGGCGGCCCACTGCACCCGGGCGGCCACCTCCAGCCTGGCCCGCCAGCCCGGCGGCGGCTCGGCGGGCAGCGGGAACTCCGCGATGACGTGGTCGGCCATCAGCAGGACCAGTTCGTCCTTGCTGCCCACGTGGCGGTAGAGCGACATGGTGGCCACCTCCAGGCGGGCGGCGATGCGGCGCATGGTCAGCTCGGCGAGCCCGGCGGCGTCGGCGATCTCGATGGCGGCGCGGACGATGCGCTCGCGGGTCAGGTCGGACTCCGAGGGGGGCGCCCGGCGGGGGGCGGGCTTCCCGCTGGGCTCGCCGGGCGAGCCGAGCCGGGGTTGCGCCACGACCGTGCCGACGCGCGGCTCGGCGATCACCACGCCTTCCTGGGCCAGCAGGGTCAGCGCCTTGGCGGCGGTGGCCAGGGCGACGCCCCAGTCTCTGGCGATCTGCCTGGTGGAGGGCACCCGCTCGCCCGGGCGCAGCCGGCCGTCGGCGATGCGCCGCTTGATGTCCTCGATGATGCGCGCGTAGGGCTGCACGGTCTCCCGATCTCCTCTGTACTAGTACAGATCCTAACCGAAACTCCTTGTGTATCGCTGTATGTACTACGTACATTCAGGTCTGCGTACAACGTCAACAAGCAAAGGGAGAACACGATGCGCGTCCTCATCTCCGGTGTCGGTGTCGGCGGGCCCGTCCTGGCGTACTGGCTGCGCGAGCGCGGCGCCGACGTCACGGTGGTCGAGCGGGCGCCGGCGGTGCGCCGCGGCGGGCAGGCCATCGACGTCAGGGGCGCCGCGCTGGTGGTGGCCGAGCGCATGGGCCTGCTGGAGCGGATCAGAGCCGCACGGACCCAGATGCTCGGCATGTCCGTGGTCGACGGCGACGGCGCTGAGCTCTTCCGCAGCACCGAGGAGACCGTCAGCGGCGGCCGGCTCGACAGCGACGACGTCGAGCTCATGCGCGACGACCTGATCGGCCTGCTCCTGTCCGCCACCGAAGGCGTGCGTTACCGCTACGCCGACTCGATCGCCGCGCTCACCCAGGACGCCGACGGCGTGGACGTGACGTTCGACAGCGGCGACCGGGCCCGCTACGACTACGTGATCGGCGCGGACGGCCTGCACTCCAACGTCCGCAACCTGGTCTTCGGCCCGGAACGGCAGTTCCTCCGCCACCTCGGCATGTACCTGGCCATCTACAGCGCGCCCAACTTCCTCGGCCTGGACCGCTGGCAGGTCTGGCACCGCGACGGCAGCGCCGGCTACGGCGTCTACACCGCCAGGGACAATACCGAGCTGCGGATCAACGCCGGCTTCGAGTCCGAGCCGATCGACTACGACTACCGCGACCTCGACCAGCAGCGCGGCCTCATCGAGCGGCACTGCTCCGGCCTGCGCTGGGAGACCCCCAAGCTGATGGAGGCCATGTGGCGGGCCGAGGACTTCTACTTCGACGCGATGGCGCAGGTGCACCTGGACCGCTGGTCGCGGGGCCGCGTCGCGCTGGTCGGCGACGCCGGCTACTGCGCCTCGCCGCTGTCGGGGCAGGGCACCAGCCTGGCCATGGTCGGCGCGTACGTGCTGGCCACCGAGCTGGGCGAGGAACCGTCCGGCGCGTTCGAGCGCTACGAGGAGCGCCTGCGCCCGTTCGTGGCGCTGAACCAGGCCCTCGCCACGGAGAACCCCGGCGGTCCCGCCTCGGACGAGAGCGTGCGCCGGGCCGCCGACGGCATCGACCTCACCTGACAGAGCCGGACGAACCGCTACGATTTGCCGCCATGACGGGTTTCAGACTCACGTTGGCCGCGCTGGCTGCCACCGCTCTGACGTTGACCGCCGCCTCCCCCGCCCACGCGGGGGCCGGGTTCACGGACGAGGTGACGATGACCCTCGGCAAGGACGGCACGCTGCACGTGGTCGAGAAGATCACCGGCGCCTCCGGGACGCTGCGGCGCACGTTCATCACCAAGACCCGTTACGACGACGGCAACGACCGCCTGTACCAGATCGCGAACGTCAAGGGCGGCACGTACCAGGACGGGGTGCTGACCGTCACCGGCGGCACCGTCGAGTACGACGTCAAGGGCGCGGTGACGTCGTCGGGCGGCGTGGAGGAGCTGCGCTGGTTCGCGGTCAACGGCTGGAACCAGCCGGTCGCCAAGGCCACGGTCCAGGTGCAGGGCCCCGGCCAGGTGCAGAACCTGTCCTGTTTCGCCGGTGAGCTGACCTCGGCCATCGGCTGCACGTCCGCCTCCATGGACCACTCGGCCACCCAGGCCGACTTCGAGCAGGAGAACATCGCCGCCGGCCACGCGCTGACCGTGGTCGTCGGCTACCCGAAGGGGTCGAGCGCCGGCGTGCCGATCCTGGAGAAGCGGTTCTCGCTGGCGGCCGCGTTCACCGTGAACGCCGTCACCGGCGGCGCGCTGGCCGGGCTGCTGGTGCTGCTGCTCGGCGGCGTCGGCCTGCTGTACTGGACGCGCGGGCGCGACGCGCGCGTCGTCGGCCACGAGAAGGGCGCGATCGACCCGGTGCAGAACGGCCACTTCTCCCCGCCCGACGGGGTGCGTCCCGGCCAGATCGGCACGCTGGTCGACGAGCAGGCCGACGTGATCGACGTGACCGCGACGATCGTGGACCTGGCCGTACGCGGCTACCTGCGCATCGACGAGCAGCCCCGCCAGACCTACGACGCGCCCGACTGGATGCTGGTGCGGATGCCGAACGGCCCGGTCAACTCGCTGCTGCCCTACGAGCGGGCACTCTACGACGCCATCTTCGAGGGCAGGGACGCGGTCCTGCTGTCGCAGTTGTCCGGCTCGTTCGCCAACCATCTGGGCAAGGTACGCGACGCGCTCTACGCGGACGTGGTCAAGCAGGGCTGGTTCGCCCGGCGTCCGGACACCGAGCGCACCAGGTGGACCAGCATCGGCGTGGCACTGATCGTGGTCGGCCTGCTGGCCACCGTGGGGCTGGCCTGGTTCACCACGTACGGGCTGCTCGGCCTGGCCGTGGTCATCGCGGGCGGCGCGCTGGCCGTGGGCGGGCAGTACATGCCGGCCAAGACCGCCAAGGGCGCGGCGGCGCTGGCGCACACGCTGGGCTTCCGCGAGTACCTGTTCTCGGGTGAGCTGGGCGAGGTGCCCGAGCAGCACCGGGTGGAGCTGTTCTCCCGCTACCTGCCGTACGCGGTGATCTTCGACGGCGTGGAGCACTGGTCGCGGGTGGTCGCCTCGGTCACCGGGAACGGCGGCCAGTCGGACAACCTGTACTGGTACCACGGGCCCGCCGAGTGGGACCTGTCCAAGTTCGCCGGCTCGATGCGCACGTTCACCACGACCACCTCGGGCGCGATCTCGGCCACCCGCCAGTTCCGCACGCTGTGACCGGTCAGTACGAGGTGGTGCGGTAGCGGGCGCGGAACTCGGCGAGCAGCTCGTCGGTGACCTCGGCGCCCGCCGACACGGCCGCGTGCACGTTGCGGAAGTAGCCCTCGTAGCCCGAAGGCGTGTACAGGCACAGGGCGCGGGCGGTGGCCGTGCCCGCGTTCCTGAACCCGTGCGGGGTGCCGCGCGGCGCCGACAGCAGGTGGCCGGCGCCCACCGTGACCTCGCCGTCGCCGTCGTGCAGGGTCAGCTCGCCGTCGAGCACGTAGAAGTATTCGTCGTGCCCGTGGTGCACGTGCGGCCGCGCGCCGATCACGCCGCCCTCCAGCGTGAACTCCTCGAACGCGAACCGGCCCTGCGTGTGCTCGCCGGTCAGGCGGAAGAAGTGCCGCACCCCGGCGACGTCGATCAGCTCGCCGTCGGACGGCAGGCGGAGCAGCGGGCGCGGTTCGGGGGACTCGTGCGCGGTCATGGCCGATCATTGTGTCACGGCCGGGCGTTTCGCCCCGATCAGAGGCGGATGTAGCCGGCTTCCAGCGCCTTGCTGACGGCGGCCGTGCGCGTGTCGACGCCCAGCTTGCCGTACACGTGGTTGAGATGGGTCTTGACCGTGGCCTCGGTGATGAACAGCGCCCTGGCGATCTCCCTGTTGCCCGCTCCTCTGGCCAGCAGTTCGAGTATCT
Organism: Nonomuraea antri; assembly: GCF_013283785.1. GTDB lineage: Bacteria > Actinomycetota > Actinomycetes > Streptosporangiales > Streptosporangiaceae > Nonomuraea > Nonomuraea antri. Next base: position 36,599 of record NZ_JABCPZ010000037.1, on the reverse strand, counting down.
CGATCTCCCTGGGCGTGAGCGCGGGGCCCGGGTCGCGCAGGCGGCGCATCATCCGGCCAGCCACCTTGGGTGACAGGGCGGTCTCTCCCCTGGCGGCGGCCCTGATCGCCTGGAACAGCTCGTCGGGCGGGCAGGCCTTGAGCACGTAGCCGGTGGCGCCGGCGTCGATGGCCCGCACGATGTCGGCGTCGGTCTCGTAGGTGGTCAGCACCAGCACCTGGGGCGCGCCGGGCAGCGCGCGCACCTCGCGGGTGGCGGCCACGCCGTCGGGGCCCTCGCCGAGCTGCAGGTCCATCAGCACCACGTCGGGCGCCGCGGCGGCGATGCCGGCCACCGCCTCGTCGGCCCCGGACGCCTGGCCGACGACCTCCATGTCGGCCTCGCCGCCGAGCAGGGCGACCAGGCCCGCTCTGACCACCGGGTGATCGTCCACCAGGAATATCTTCATGTCGGTATCCGTGCCGCTATCGCCGTGCCTTCTCCCGGCGCGCTCTCCACCACCAGCGTGCCGCCCACCTCGGCCAGCCTGTCACGCATGGCCCGCAGCCCGTAGCCCCGGCCCGGGTCGCTCACGGCCTGGTCGAAGCCCACGCCGTCGTCGTAGACGTCGAGCGTCACCTCGCCGTCGAGATAGGCCAGCGTGACGATGATCCGGCTCGCCCCGGCGTGCTCGCGCGCGTTGGCCAGCGCGCCCTGCGCCACCCGCAGCAGCACGGCCTGGGTCTTCTCCTCCAGCGGATACGCCTCGCCCTCCTGGCGGAACTCCGGGCTCATCCCGCGCAGCGCCTCGGCCAGCGGCCGGCGGTCGAGATCGGCCGGGCCCAGGTCCCTGACGAACCGCCTGGCCTCCTCCAGGTTCGCGCCGGTGGCCGCCATCGCGGTGCGGACGTAGTGCCTGGCCCGGTCGGGATCGGACTCCCAGACCCGGTCGGCCGCCTGCAACAGCATGCGCTGGCTGGTCAGCCCCTGGGCCAGGGTGTCGTGGATCTCCCTGGACAGCCGCTCGCGCTCCTCCATGATCCCCGCCCTTCGCAGCTCCCAGAAGATCACCATGGTCATCGCCGCCACCGCGATCGGGGCCAGCACCAGGCTCGGATCGACCCGATCGGCCAGGGCGATCTGCGCCGCGATCACGGCCACCGTGAGCACCGCCGCCACCAGCACGGTCGTCCTGACCGTGAGCAGGCGCAGGCACATGAACAGCAGCGGCACCGCGCACCAGGCGAACGACGGCGCCAGCCACACCAGCACCAGCCAGCCGGCCACCACCACGCCCAGCCACCAGAGCCGCCCGGTGCGGCCCAGCCGCTCCCACAGCAGCGCTCCCGCGGCCCAGACGAGCGCCAGCGCGGCGGCGTCGGCCAGCGCTGCCACCGTACGGGCGTCGAGCGGATGCCTGATCAGCAGCCGGGCCACGGACGCGGCGAGCAGCAGGAAGAACCCGGCATGCATGGCCCGGTTCAGCCACACCCGTTCCATGACGCTCCCCCCTGGACTGACCTGACGCTAGTGGGCCAGGGCCCCCGGCCGCATCAACCGATCGATTGACCTCGCGCTCGCCCGATCGGCTCGCCGGGTTCGATCGTTCCCCCGATGTATCGCGCCGCCTGGGCGGGCAACCTGGATTGCGTCAAACATTCCCCGCTGAACTGGAGAAACTCATGAAGATCGCTGCTGCCGCGCTCGCCGGGCTGCTCCTCGTGGGCGGCGGCGCCGCCACCGCCGCGCAGGCCGCCAGTCAGTCCGAGCCCGCCTCCGCCGCCGTCACGCAGCAGACCGTGCTGAGCGCCGACGCCGCGCTGCGCATCGCCGAGGCCGTGCAGAAGGAGGCCGCCAAGCAGAAGCAGCGCGTCACCGTCGCCATCGTCGACCGCTCCGGCGCCACCCGCCTGATCCTCAAGGGCGACGGCTCCGGCCCGCAGACGGAGGAGTCGGCCAAGCGCAAGGCGTTCACCGCCGTGTCCATGGGCAGGCCCACCAGCGAGCTGGCCAAGGGCATCACCGGCGCCGGCCCCTCCATCGCCGACATCCCCGGCACCCTGTTCCTGGCCGGCGGCGTGCCCGTCGCCTCGGGCGGCGCGCCGATCGCCGGCATCGGCGTCGGCGGCGCGCCCAGCGGCGACATCGACGAGGCCATCGCCAGGGCCGGGCTCAAGGCGGTCGATGGCAAGCTCGGTTGAAGGGACATGAAAGGATCGAGCGTGCTCGACGAACAGTTGCTGACAGCCGCCGCGGCCGGTGACGCCGCCGCCGTCCGCGAAGCGGTGACCGAGGGCGCCGACCTGGAGGCCCGCGACGGCAACAGGCGTACCGCCCTGTTGCTGGCCGCCGCGGCCGACCACGTCGAGGTCGCCCAGATCCTGGTGGCCGCCGGCGCCGACCCGGACGCGCTCGACGCCCAGCACGACACGCCCTGGCTGGTGACGGGCGTGACCGGGAGCGTGGCCATGATGCGCACGCTGCTGCCGGCCGAGCCGGACATGACGATCAGGAACCGCTACGGCGGCATCTCGCTCATCCCGGCCTGCGAACGCGGGCACGTGGCCTACGTCCGCGAGGTGCTCAAGACCGGGATCAACGTCGATCATGTCAACGACCTGGGCTGGACCGGGTTGCTCGAAGCGGTCATCCTGGGCGACGGGAGCGAGCCGTACCAGGAGATCGTCCGGCTGCTGCTGGCCGCCGGGGCCGATCCCGGCCTGGCCGACCGCGACGGGGTGACGGCGCTGCGGCACGCCGAGTCCAAGGGGCAGCGGGAGGTCGCGGCGATCCTGCGCGCCGCCCGCTGAGCTTCCGCCCGCTGAGCTCCGCTAGCGGACCCGTAGTTCGCCGACGTGGCGGCCGCCGCCCAGCAGCGGCGGGGCGCCCAGTTCGGCCAGCTCGGGCGCGTCCAGGCCGAGCGAGCGCAGCGCGGCCACGGTCGCCGGCGGCCTGGCCCGCTGCGAGCCGTCCTCGATCTTGATCGTGCCCGCGCGCCCGTCCTCGAACGCGAACGCGTCGAACGCCTCGGCGCCCGCCTTCACCATGAGACCGGGCAGCGCGCGCATGAGCTTGGCCTCGGGCCGATGGGTGCCCGAGGTCCACTCGGGGAACGTGCGCATGGCGTCGAAGATCTGCCGTTCGAACGAGTCCGCCGCACCCAGCGGCAGCGACCTGAACGCCTTGGTCACGCCCAGCATCGACACGAAGAACAGCGGCGCGCCGCAGCCGTCCACGCCGCTGGCGGCCACCCGCTCGCCGGTCAGCTCCTCGACCGTGTCGCGGATCGCCCGCTGCAACGGGTGCGCCGGCTCCAGGTACGTGGTCAGCGGCCAGTCGTTGAGCACGCAGGTGGCCAGCATGGCGGCGTGCTTGCCGGAGCAGTTCATGTGCAGACGGGAGCGCTCGGTCACGGTCCTGTCGTCGGGGTAGTCCTCCGGGCACTGCAGCGCCGACTCGTCCAGCCCGGCGCCGGCCAGGATCTTGTGCACGCCGTCGAGGTGGAACGGCTCGCCCGAGTGCGAGGCGCAGGCCAGCGCGAGCAGTTCACCTTCGAGCCGCAGCCCGCTGCGCAGCATGCCGAGCGCCTGCAGCGGCTTCATGGACGAGCGCGGCGACGCCGGGACGTGCACCGCTCCCCTGGCCTCCACCGGACGGCCTTGCGCGTCCACGGTCAGAATTCGAGCGTGGTGCGTGGACTCCACGAACCCGGACCTGACAACCTCCACAACCAGCGACATTTCGCGCCCCCTTTCGGCACGAGTCTACGGAGCGTCGTTTCTGGGCCAGAATGGGATCCCATGCGAGCAGTGGTCCAGCGTGTGAGTTCCGCGTCCGTGGTCGTCGACGGGCGCACGGTCGGCGCCATCGACGAGCCCGGCCTGCTCGTCCTGGTGGGCGTCACGCACACCGACACCCGCGCCGAGGCCGCCAAGCTGGCCGCGAAGCTGTGGGGGCTGCGCGTCCTGCACGGCGAGAAGTCGTGCTCCGACATCGCCGCGCCGCTCCTGGTGATCAGTCAGTTCACCCTGTACGGCGACGCCCGCAAGGGCAGGCGGCCCACCTGGCAGGCCGCCGCCCCGGGGCCGGTCGCCGAGCCGCTGGTCGACGCCGTGGTCGACGAGCTGCGGGCTCTGGGCGCGCGGGTGGAGACCGGCAGTTTCGGCGCCGACATGAAGGTGTCGCTGGTCAACGACGGGCCGATCACGCTCGTACTCGACTTCTGAGCACGCGGGCTGCCTGAGCACGCGGGCTTCCTGGGCCGCTATCGGATCCTGCGGCGCATGGCCGGGTCGATGGTGACGTTGCGGCCCGCGTCCGGCGGCACGATGACCTCCTGAGCCGCGGCCACCCCGCCGGCCAGCAGCGGCGCGTCGACCGGGACCGTACGCTTGATCACCGCCAGCCCGATCGGGCCCAGCTCGTGGTGCCGGGCGGCCGAGCCGACCACGCCGACCTCCTGGCTCTCGAAGATCACCGGTGCGCCGTGCTGCGGCAGCGTGTCGACGCTGCCGTCGAGGTGCAGGAACACCAGGCGGCGCGGCGGGTGGCCGAGGTTGTGCACGCGGGCGACCGTCTCCTGACCTCGGTAGCAACCCTTGCTGAGGTGCACCGCCGCGCCGATCCAGCCCACTTCGTGCGGGATCGTCTTGTGGTCGGTCTCGAAGCCGAGCCGCGGCCGGTGCGCCTCGATGCGCAGGGCCTCGTACGCCCACAGCCCGGCCAGCGGCTTGCCCAGGTGGTCGGCCAGCTCGGCGCGCGGCACCAGGAAGTCTTCCGTGGCCGTGGACAGCACGGCCAGGTCGTCGGCGCGCGACACCTCGACGCGGAGCATGAACCGCATCCGGTCGAGATAGTCGATCAGGCTCTGCCCGGTGCCCGGCTCGACGTGCGCCAGCATCGCCTCGCCGTCGTCGACCAGCGTGAGGTGGTGCTGCACCCGGCCCTGCAGGTCGAGGTCGAGCGTCTGGGTCCACTGGCCGGGCGTCAGCGAGTCGAGCTTCTGCGACGTCAGGTCGTTGAGCCATTTCAGCCGATCGGCCCCCGCGATGCGGATCACCTCGCGGTTGCTGCGGTCGACGACCGCCTCACCCTTGGCCAGCGCGCGCTGCTCGGCGAACAGGTCGCCGTAGTGCGCGGCTACGTCGGCGTCCGGGCCATCGGCGGCCACGGCGCCGGGGAGATCGAGCAGAGGGCTACGCATGACTCCCAGGCTATCGGCACCCGCCACGCCACCGCCCCGGTGGTCGCCATCCGCAGTCGCGACAGCGGCCGAAGACGGTGCTATCTGCAGTTGCGGCAGCGGCCGAAGACGGTCAGGTGGCGGACGTCCGCCTCGAAGCCGAGCTCGTCCTCCAGGCCCTTGACCAGGCCCTCGGCCAGCTCCGGACGCACCTCGCTCACCTCGTCGCAGCCCCGGCACACCAGGTGCACGTGATCGGCCTCCGCGGCCAGGTGGTAGGTCGGCGCGCCGTGCCCGAGATGGGTGTGGGTGACCATGCCCAGCTCTTCGAGCAGTTCGAGCGTGCGGTAGACGGTGGAGATGTTCACCCCGCGAGCCGTCTCGCGGACCTTGACGCAGATCTCGTCGGGCGTGGCGTGCTCGAGTGTCTTGACCGCTTCGAGCACGAGCTGCCGCTGGGGAGTCACCCGGTAGCCCTTGGCACGGAGTTCCTCATGCCACTGCGTCTCCGTCATGCCCTGAGTGTACGGCCGCGAGATATTCGGTTGCCCCGTTCGCGGAGTAACGCATAACTTCGTGAGTACGCCGAAAGGAGGTGGTCCAAGCAATGGTGATTCATAGTTGGACTAGCGAGGTGGTTGTCCGCTAGTCGACGCGGACTGTTGTCTCGCGTCGCGACGGCGAATACGAGGCAACCACCGGGGCCCCTGGCAGCCGGAGGGCGGGATCCGATCCCGACCTTGGTCCATCCGGCCCGCCTGCTCAGCAGGCGGAGTGTCGCCCGGGGCCCTTCTTCATTCTCCGGTCAGTGTTGTCCTCTGGGCTCGATGCCCAGTTTCTCGCACGCCTCGCGGTAGAGCCGTACCACGGCCATGCGCACCTGGGGCCGCTCGGTCAGCGTCTCGCCCCACGGCACCCGCACCCGCTCGTCGCCGTCGACCACGAACTCGATCGCCTCGGCGTCGACGCCGGACGTGAACGCCGAGGCCGCCGCCGGCCGCCCGCCGAGACCGCGCACGATGATCAGGGCGTCGTCGGCGTGGTCGTCGTTCATGTGCCGCTTGATCGCCTCGACGACGTCAGCGGTGAAGGGGTTACTCATAACGGCTCAAGCTACCTTCTTCAGCTCCGCCGACATGTGCGACTTCAGCGGCTGCCCCACGGCGGCCATGTCGTAGGCCCACATCAGGTTGCCCTTGACCAGCCCGTACAGGCGCTTGCCCGCGGTGTACTCCTTGGCCGACTCGGTCCGCGCCACCACGTCCGTGACCAGTTCGATCTTGTGGAACACGACCTCGCCCACGTAGATCTCCACGATGCCGGTGGGGTGCGCGAGCACCACCTCGATCTGGCGCTCCGGCCTGGCCCGCCAGTAGCCGGACTCGGTGGCGAGCGGCTTGACCCGGTTCCCGTCCTGGTCGAGCAGCCAGGTGCGGCTCACGTACGTCAGGAACGGCTTGCCGTTGTGCCCGAACTCGATCTCCTGCCCGAAGTTGAAGCTCTCGATCGTCGGGTACCCGCCCACGCCCGCGCCTTCCCAGCGGCCCAGCAGGAAAGCGATCGGCTCCAGGTCAGGGTGCATCTCTGGCTCTTCCATAGCCTCTCACCCTAGTGGTGAGGTGATCGCCGCACCGCGCGTGGCGGCGGTTAGGGTGGCGGCATGGCACGATCACTGGTGATCAAGGTGACCGCCGGGGCGGATGCTCCCGAGCGCTGCAATCAGGCGTTCACGGTCGCGGCCGCCGCGCTCGCGAGCGGTGTACCCGTCTCTCTCTGGCTGACCGGCGAGGCCTCGTGGTTCGCGCTGCCCGGCCGGGCCAAGGAGTTCAACCTGGCGCACGCCGCGCCGCTGTCGGACCTGCTCGACGCCGTGCTGGCCGCCGGCCGGGTGACGCTGTGCACGCAGTGCGCGGCCCGCCGCGAGATCACGGTGGACGACCTCATCGACGGGGTGCGCATCGCCGGCGCACCTGCGTTCGTCGAGGAGGCCGTCTCCGAGGGCGCCCAGGCCCTGGTGTACTGACCCCCGCGGGTCAGCGGGACATGACGGTGTTGAGCCGTTCCTGCCTGAGCGCCTCGAAACGCGAGTCGTCGAGCGGCGCCAGGTCACCGACCCGCCACGACAGCAGCAGGTCGGCCAGCGCCGGGTTCCTGGCCAGCGCGGGCCCGTGCAGGTACGTGCCGACCACGTGCCCGGCGTAGCAGCCCTCGAAGCCGTCGCCGTTGCCCACGCCCCTGAGCGTCTTCGACAGCGGCTTCACGCCCGGCCCCAGGTGGGTGACGCCCATGTGGTTCTCGAAGCCGGTCAGCGTGGGCAGGTTGAGCGTGGCGTCGACCTCGGCGACCAGCTCGCCCACCGCCCGCGCCGGGCCGCGCGTGCTGGCGATGTCGAGCAGGCCGAGGCCGTCGACCGGCTGGCCCTCCTCGCCGCCGAACGTGCTGCCCATGATCTGGTAGCCGGCGCACACGGCCAGCATCGCCGCGCCCCTGGCGATGGCGCGGTGCAGCCCGCCGTCGCGCCTGAGCCGCTCGGCGGCCAGGATCTGGGGCCGGTCCTCGCCGCCGCCGATCAGGTAGACGTCGCCCGTCTCCGGCACCGGGTCGGCGGAGCGCACGTACGTGGTCTCCGTCTCGATGCCGCGCCGCTGGGCACGCTGCTCCAGCACCAGGACGTTGCCCTGGTCCCCGTACGTGCTCAGCAGGTCGGGGTAGATCCAGATGATGCGCAGGGCGCTGTCAGACGGCACGACCGAACTCCGATCGGATCTGCTGGAAGGCGGTGTAGTTGGCGATCACGTCGAGGCGGCCGGGCGGCTGCATGGCCAGGGCCTCGTTGAACGTGCCGCACAACGTGAACGGCACGTCCGCCACGTCGAGCCGGAGCGCCAGGTCGAGGCGGCGTTCGCCGGTGACGAAGACCGGGCGACCGCGCAGGATGCGGTAGTCGACGTCCCACAGCCAGGAGGTGTCGCGCCCGTCGGGGCCCTGGGCGTTGACCGACAGGATGATGGACTGCTGCGGGTCGCTGACGTCGAACGCCTCCAGCCACCCGGCCGGGTTCTTGGCCAGCAGCAGCCGCGCCTGACGGCCCTCGCGCTCGACCGTGGTGTAGCGGCCGGCGACGGAGGTGACCTCGCGCAGCCGGGGCAGCGCCGAGTTGACCGCCAGCCCGAACGCCTCGGCGACGGCCAGCGCCATCGCCGCGTTGGAGCGGTTGGCCAGGCCGGGAAGCTGGATGTCGAGCAGCCAGCGGTGCCCGCGCGGGTCGATCACCGCGTCGTCGTCGAGGATCCACTGCGGCTCAGGACGGTGGAACGTGCACTCCCGGCACGCCCAGTCGGCGTCTTTCCTGTCGAGCGGGCCGCCGCACTCGGGGCAGCACCAGGAGTCTTCCTTCCAGCGCTGGCCGCCGGAGACCCAGGTGACCTTGGCGGCCGTGGAGGCGCCCCAGGTGACCAGCGGGTCGTCGCAGTTGGCGATGACGTGGGTGGGCTTGCCCGACAGCGCCCTGCGCCACTTCTGCGCCAGCAGCCAGATCTCGGCGGCGCGGTCCATCTGGTCGCGGCTGAGGTTCATCAGGCAGACGACGCTCGCGCCGGTGGTCTCCAGGACCTCGGGCAGGTATTTCTCGTCGACCTCCAGCACGCCGTACGGGGCGGCCTTGTGCTGGGACAGGGCCGAGACGTGGCCGGCGGGCATGTTGGCGCCGAACGCGTTGGTGGCCACCTCGCCCAGCTCCAGCAGCGCGGAGGTGATGAGCCTGGTGGTGGTGGTCTTCCCGTTGGTCGCGCTGACCAGGGCGAGCTTGCGGTCGCGGGCCAGTTGGCGCAGCAGGTCGGGTTCGAGCATCAGGCCGACCCGGCCGCCGATCACCGAGCCGTCGCCGCGGCCGGTCATCCTGGACAGTGTGGCCGCGCTGCGGCCGAGTGCGCTCGCGAGCTGCGCCCGCAAAGGAAGCTGGGTCATGCCGGAACCTCGCCTCGCGGGTTGCCGCCGATGGGCTCAGCGACTCGATTGTGCTGACTCCGCTCGCTCATGCACATGGATCCTAGTCGGCTCAGCGGCCGCGGCGACCCCTGCATCGGCGGGTTGACGAAAAGCGGTCACGACGCGGGCGAGGGGTGGCCGGAGTCGACGAACGCGATCTCCGGGGCGCCGCCGTGGTCGAACGGGAGCACGAACCTGCGCGGCCACGACAACACCCCCTCCAGCCACGCCGCCCCCATGGTTTGGCCCACGTACCTGAGCCTGGCCGAGGCCTCGATGCCGATGGCGACGGTGGTGATGTCGCGCTGCACGCCCTCGTTCTCGTCGTCGCCGAGGATCACCCGCCAGGCCAGCGCCCGGTTGCGGTCGACCTCCATCGACAGCGGGTGGTGCCGCAGTGCCTTGGCCCGGTGGCCGAGCAGCTCGGTGTGCACCAGGTCGGCGCTGTCGCCGTCGGCGGCCTGGCGGAACAGCGCGTACTCCATGGGCGGTGCGGGGGCGCGCAGGTCGGGAGCCGGCCTGCCGTACGGGAAGAGCCTTTCCACCTCGTGCAGCCAGCGCACCTGCGGGATGACCCACGACGCGCCAGGACGGTCGCCGCCGCTCTCCAGCGAGCCCAGCAGCCGGTTGGCGGCCTCGGCGGCCTTCTCCACCAGCAGCGCCGGGTCGAACCAACTGCGCAGCGACCAGGCTCGGCGCTGCACCGAGCGTTCGACGAGGGTGGCGAGCAGGCATTCGCGGCGCCTGGCCGGCAGGTCGGCCCAGGCGGTGGCCAGCGCGCGCGGCACGCCGGGCAGCGGCCGGTTGCTGACGAAGGCGAGCACCACGGTGTCGCACCAGATGCGCAGCCAGGCCCAGTCGGGGGCGTCGGCGAGCACGTCGGCCTCGCGCAGCTCGACGAGCGTGCACGCCTGGCCGGTGCGGCACTGGTGGCCGCAGGCGGCCGACCTGCGGCCGCGGATGGGCGGCGGCGGGCCAGGCACCAGCCGCTCGCGTGACTCGCCGAGCGGCACGCGCACGCGCAGCGGCCGGTCCATGCCGTCGGCGAAGACGGCGGCGCAGCCCGGCGGCAGCGACACGACCTGCCTGGACTGTTCCTCGCTGAGGTTCATGGCCGCGCCGACGAGCTGCCTGTCGTCCTCGGCGGGCAGCCGGTGCACGACCTTGAGCGCGGTGTTCTTGACCACGTCGGAGATGAGCTTGGTGGGGATCTGCTCGGCCACCACGATGCCCTCGCCGTACGCCCTGACCTCCGCCAGCAGCCCGGCCAGCAGCTCCACGGCGTGCGTGGAGGCCCGGCCGTGGCCGCGGTCGCGCAGCAGCCGGTGCGCCTCCTCGATCACGATCACGTGCCGCAGGTCGGGCGACTTCTCCTGCCTGGCCCGCATGCGCAGGTGCTCGACGATCCTGATGATCAGCGTGCCCATGAGGAACGCCTTGTCCTCGTCGTTGGCCACGTCCTCGATGGCCAGGACGACGTTGCGCTCCAGCAGGCCGCCGACGTCGGCCGGGTGCCCGCCTTCGAAGAAGCGCCCGGCCGAGCCGACGCGCAGCGAGCGCAGCCGCAGCGAGATGAAGCCCTCGACGTCGGCCTGCACCTCGCGCCCGTAGCCGATCTCCTTGATCACGTCCATGGCGTGCTGCTGGAGCTGTTCCAGGGTGGGCACGCTCGGCGGCACGCTGGAGCCGGGCACGGCGCCGCCGGTGACGACGTCCCAGCCGGTGGCCTCGTAGACGCGCTGCAGCGCCAGCGACATGATCTGCGGGAACGGCTCCTCGGCGTCGAAGGCGGCCATGAACAGCGCCCGCACCATGTCGATGTGCGCCTGCACCGGGTAGCCGGGCTCGGGTTCGAGCGGGTTGATGCTGAACGGCACCCCTGCCGGGGCCGACGGGTTGATCACGGTGACCGGTCCGAGCGCTTCGATGCGCCCGGCCATGGCGGCGTACTCGGACTTGGCCGGCTCGATGGCCAGCCACGGGATGCGGGCCCCGCTGAGCTGTTCGAGCAGGTGCCTGACCGTCTGCGACTTGCCCGAGCCGGTGGCGCCGGTGACGAACGCGTGCCTGTTCAGCGTGGCCAGCGGCACCCGGAACGAGCCCACGCCCCGGTCCTGGCCGTCGAGGATCTCGCCCAGCTCCAGCTCGCCGCCGTTGGCCTCGGAGGTGACGTCGAAGAAGCCGGAGTCGAGCACGCGGACGCCGGGCACCTCGCGCCTGGGCAGCCCGGCCAGCGCGGCCAGCGCGCCCGCCGTGGCGGCGAACGGCGCGGCGGCGCCGTCGGGCTGGTCCTGCACGATCATCGACAGCGCCTCGCTCAGCGGGTGCACCGAGCCCTGCGCGCTGCGCAGCCGGTACGGGTGGTGGCTCATCTCGACCGAGCCGACCAGCACCGGGGCGATCTGCCGCAGTTCCTCGGCGGTCGCGCCGCCGGCCAGCACCCGGACGTTCCACAGCCCGGCCTCGCGGAAGGCGTCCAGCTCCTGCATGCGGCGCTCGGCGCGTTCGGCGTCGAAGCGTGAGCGCTCGGAGGCGTCGCCGTACTGGCGCAGCACGTTGAGCTGGGTACGCAGGTGCGCCACCTCGGCGTCGAGCAGGTCGGTCGGCTCGGCCACCACCAGCCAGCCGAACGGCCGGGACATCAGCGTGACCAGCGTCGACTCGAACAGCGTGGGCCGCTTCAGCTCGTCGGGGTCGAACTCGCGCCGCCCGCCCAGCGGCGGCGCCTGACGGCCCGGGCAGGGGGTCCACACCAGGTCGGCCAGGTCGGCCAGGTACTCCTCGTCGAGCTGCACGCCGCGCGCGCCGCCGGGGAACAGCAGCGGCTGGGGGCCGCTCTGCCTGGCCGGCAGGTCGGTGGCGCGGCGCGGCTGCCGTGGGGGCGACAGCGGGCCCGCGTTGGTGATCAGCTCCAGGGGCGCGCCCGAGCCGCGCGACAGCCAGCCGATGACGAACGGCTTGTCACGCTGGGCCGCTGACAACACGGCCGGCAGCACGGTGACGAAATCCCATTCGGCCGACGAGCTACGCGAGGGCGCCGCGATCGACTGGATTCGGTACCAGGGCCCGCTCAGCGCGACACTGGACTGCATTTCATCCCCCCACAGACGGTTCCTTAGTAAAGTCCGCCTACCGCCGCCACATCACCTCTAAGTTGACCAGGTCATTGCCTGCCCTTGCGCCAGTCCAGGCGTGGCGGTGGTGGCCCCAGGTTGGGCGGCGGCTCTCCGTTCCCGTCGCCGGGGTCGAGCGACAGCACGGCGTCGCGGACGTCCTCCAGCTCGCCCAGCGTGGTCTTCGGGAAGGTGAGTATGGCCGGGTTCGCGTCGGCCAGGCGTACCCGGCGGCCCTGCGCGGTGGCGTCGGTGACGATCACGGACGTGGTGGGGAGCTGCTGGAGCTGGTGCGGCTCGACCAGGAACTCGCGCGAGCGCTGCAGCACCCGCTCCTTCTCGGAGATCTTGTCGGCGGTCCTGCCCCACTCGGTGGACTCGGTGATGTCCTCGGCCAGGTCGGCCCGGCTCTCCGCGCGTTCCTCGCGGTCGTCGTCCACCTGGGAGATGGTGGAGGTGTAGCCGCCGTCTAGCCCGGGCAGCGACTCGCTGATCGTCTCGGTGAGCTGGGCCAGCTCCAGCCGGTGCTCGGTGCCGACGTGCTCGCTGGCCACGCGGGCGTCCTCGGCGTTGCCCAGCCGCATGAACGCCACCGCCGCGTGCCCGCGGCCGAGCCGTTCCCTGACGGTGGGGGTCAGCGACCGGTAGGTCAGCACCAGCCCGGTACGCGAGGTCTCGCAGGCGTCCATCAGCCGGTCGAGCACGTCGCCGCGCAGCTTGTCGGCGCCCGCGACGATGATCGTGTGGTACCAGGGCCGGTCGGAGGCGGGCGACTGGCGCAGGATGTGGGTGAGCGCGGTGGCCACGTACGTGCCGAGCACCCGGTTGCCGAACACCCCGGCCTGCCGGTCCATGCTCACCACCCGCAGCCTGGCCGGCGGCAGCCGCACGGCCTGGGTGCCGAGCGTCTCCAGCTTGCGTAACTGCGACTCCAGCGCCCAGGCCCGCTCGATCACCACCCGGTCGCTGACGCCGCGGCCGAACAGGGTGCCGATGCGTTCGAGCTGGGTGGCGGTGATCAGGCCGAACTTGAGGTCGTCGCGCGGGTCGCCGACCTGGGCCAGCGCCCTGAGCGCGGCGGTGACCTGGCTGATCGTGGCGTTCTCGCCGAGCACTTCGAGCACCCGCTCCAGGATGGCGTTGTCGAAGCTGAGGTCGCGCGTGGTGCGATGTTCCTCGCTGACGCTGACGACGTGGGCCAGCACGTCCGCGAACGCCTCGGGCTTGAGCGTGGCGCCCAGGTCGAGCCTGGGCAGGTCCACCGGCAGCACCCAGACCAGCGGGTCGTCGCCGCCCTTGCGGGCCAGCTCGATCAGGTCCTTGGCGATCGCGCCCTCGGACAGGTCGAGCACGGTCAAGTGGCCGCCGCTGTACAGGCGGGTCGCGCCGAGCAGCGTGACCAGCGCCGACCAGCCGGGCAGCGTGCCGCCGGCCACGTCGATGCGGTCGATCTCGTCGGGCACGGCGACGGCGTACCAGGTGAGCTGGCGGTCGTGGCGGTCCTTGGACTCCTGCCACTCGCGGTAGCGCTGGGCGTGTTCCTCCTGCGCGTGGAACAGCTCCTTGTCACGTTCCTGACGTTGCCGGTCGTCCCTGGCGCGCTGTTCGAGCACCCGGTACTTGACCGCCCTGTCACCCTGGAGCAGCGCGTAGCTGCAGATGCCCGCCACGCCGCCGGTCGCGACCAGGCCGATCAGCGTGAACTGCCACGCCAGGTAGCCGGCCACCGCGAGCACCAGGAACAACCCGCTCAGGACCAGCATGAACACGCGGACGGCGCGTACCGGCCGGTTGAGCATGTCCTCCTGCAGCCGCTCGCGCCGCAGCAGCTCCTGCTCCTCGGCATCGGGGCCCTCGACCGGACGCGGCTCCTCGGCCGGTGACGGACGTTTGGGCGGCGGACCCGGGTCGGGATGCAGCAGGATGTACTGCCAGCCCAGGTAGATGCGGTCCGCCTGGAGCTGTGCATGCTCAGGATGCACGTCCGCCACGTGACCCTCCGGCCAGCGATATGTCTGTTGTAGTAGGGTCCAGCCCTTCCGCTCCGTGACAGCGTATGAGCTAGACACCCTATTGCGGCAGGGTTATCGGCAATTCGACCAGCCCGATGGGAGGATTGGGGCGGTTGGTGCGGGCGTGACCTATTACCATCCTTACCCATGACGGAACCCTCCGGCGGCAACGACAAACCGAAACGCCCCGTAGCGGTGCCCGCAGTGGCGCTGGTGAGCCTCACGGCCATCGGCGTCATCGCTCTGCTCGGCGGACTGAACGAGGCCCCGGATCCCGCGCCCGACGCGCTCAACCAGGGCACGATCCTCGACCAGGGCCGCTACAACACCCGGTTCGTGGAATCGCGCGTGAAGGTGGAGAAGGCCGAGTCGACGCTCGACGAGGACAAACGGTTCGTGGAACTGGTCTTCGACGTCACGAACAAGGGCGACGAGACCTCGGGCATCGGGATCCCGCCCGACCCGGCGAAGCCCGAGCTCGCCTACCTCGGGGACTCGTTCGCCAACTCGCTGATCAAGATCACGCCGGCGTTCCCCAAGGATTCGGGACCGTTCGTCTTCGCCCTGAGCAAGGGCGGCAGTGAGACCAGGCAGCTGCACCCGGGGGTGAGCAGCCAGGTCATCGTGCGCTACAAGCTCGGCGCGACGGAGCAGCCACCGGAGAAGATCACCTTCGACGTGGCGGCCTTCGAGTACACGGCGGGCTTCGAGGACCAGCGACGTCAGTGGAAGATGGTGGCCAAAGAGGTGGACGGCAAGTTCTTCCCGGAGATCAAGGCGCGCGTGACCCTTCCGGTCAAGGCCCCGGTCCAGGGCGGTGACGGCACATGACCACCACCGCTGAGCCGCGCGCCGCGGCCGCACCCTCGCGCCGCGGCCGCCGCGCCGCCCCGAGGCCGGGCGGGTCGCCGCTGCTCAACATCGCGATCGGGCTGCTGCTCGCGGGCGGCGCCGTCGGGCTGCAGACGCTTCACCTGACGGCCGACGAGACGGGCGCCCCGGTGACGTACGTGGGCGACAAGGGCGAGGACGTCGACGCCCGGCGCTTCACCGTGCGGCTCGACTCGTTCGTGGCGGCCAAGGCCATCCAGAGCAGCACCAAGACCGTCGAGACCGACCACGTCTTCCTCATCGTCACCGCGTCGGCCAAGTCCAGTCTGAAGCCGTACCATCTGGGCCAGCCGATGCTGCTGACCAGCGACGGCAAGAAGTTCGCCGCCACCGACCGGGTGGACCGCGGCGCGACCCTGGCCAACACCTGGATGCAGCCGGACATCTGGGTCAGCGGCCGGTTCTTCTTCGACGTGCCCGCGTCCGTGCTGGCCGGCGCGCGGGTGGTGTTCGGACTGCCGCCCGAGGTGCTGGTGGAGCCGTTCCGGCCGGAGGTCGAGATCGACCTCGGACTGGACGAGGAGGCCGCGCGCAAGCTCACGGCCTCGCCGCAGCCCGTCTACTCCATCGTCAAGAAGTGATCCCGTGAGCACGAACGAGCGCGACTGGTTCGCACCGATGAACGACCGGCGGCCCGAGGAAGAGCAGCAACAGCAGCAGCCGCCGACCGGGCAGACGCCGCCACGCCACCAGGAACCACCACACACCCCCGGCCCTGGCACGCCTCCCGGTCCCGGCACGGCTG
Source organism: Nonomuraea antri (assembly GCF_013283785.1). Lineage (GTDB taxonomy): Bacteria > Actinomycetota > Actinomycetes > Streptosporangiales > Streptosporangiaceae > Nonomuraea > Nonomuraea antri. The sequence continues at coordinate 20,690 of NZ_JABCPZ010000037.1, read as the reverse complement.
CTGGTCCTGGCATGCCCCCGGGCCCCGGCATGCCTCCTGGTCCTGGCATGCCCTCGGGTCCCGGCATGCCGCCGCCTGGGCAAGGGGTGCCGCCCGCCGGTCATGGGTTGCCGCAGCGGCCGAGCCCGCGCCACAGCGCGCCGCCTCCCGCTCATCCCGGCCCGCCTCCAGGCCACGCCGGGCCACCTCCAGGGCACGCCGGTCCGCCTCCGGGCCACGGCATGCCCCCAGGTCCCGGCATGCCGAACCCTGGGATGGGACAGCACCCCGGGATGGGACCGGGTCCCGGGATGCCGTATGGGCAGGACCCGTACGGGCGGCCCCGGTCGTTGCATCCCGATCAGCAGGTCTGGCCCCCGGCGCAGCGTGGCGAGTCCGTCGGCAGCAGCACGCAGCCCATCCCGGCCATCCACCCCTCCATGCCGCTACCCCAGCGGCGGCCGCACGCCCAGCAACCGCAACAGCCGCACCCCCAACAACCCCACATCCAGCAGCCGCACGTCCAGCAGCCCCCGCAAGCCGGCCCGCCGCAGAACCCGCAGCCGAGCGCGGACCAGAGCGCTCCTCCAACCCCCCAGGAAGACGCGCCCGCGGACCCGCAGGACGCCGCCGCCCAGCCGCCCGCGCGCCGGCGCATGCTCCTGGTCGGCGCGGCCGCCGTGGCGGCGTGCCTCATCACCGTGGGCGCGAACGCCTACGACGGCTACCTCTTCTACGAGAAGACGACCACCAAGGAGACCAGGGAGATCGCCGTCGCGGCCGGCCAGGCCGGCAAGGTCTACAACATCGAGTGGAAGGCGACGGTCGCGCCCATGCCGGCGCCCGCGGGGACCAAGCACGGCCCCGAGGTCACCTGGCTGAAGGTGGACGTCTCGCAGAAGCTGCTCGACGAGGCCAACGCCACCATGATCGGCGCCCCGGACGAGGTCAGGCTGAAGGACCGCGCGGGACGTTCCTGGGTCGTCGAGCTCCAGACCGACGGCCGCCCGACGGACCGGCTGGAGCTGGGCAAGGAGTACAAGATCCCGGGGGTGGCGATCGTGCCGGCGGCCGTGGCGAACGAGGTCGAGCTCTCCTTCAGGCCCAGCGGCTACCGCTCCGACACCCCCACGGCCGAGCTGTTCAAGCGCGGTGACGCCGTCAAGCCGGACGTCGACGTCCTGCGGTTCAGACGTCGCTGAGCGGTTCGCCCTTCATCCGCGCCCGGGTGGCGGCCAGGTCGTACGTGGCCGCCAGCAGCGCCATGGAGAGCACGGTCACGACCAGTTCGTGCACGAACGTCACCGGCGCGACCTTGAACGCCCAGGCCCAGTCCACCTGCGAGCCGATCAGGGTCACCGCGACGCGCTCGGCGTACTGCGCGGCCACGGTGATGGCCACGTAACACAGGCACATCATGCCGAACAGGGGCGCACCGCCCTTGACGATCATGCGCATGGAGTTGGCCAGCGGCAGCCAGCGGTCCTTGAACCCGCCGGTGACCTGGTCGAACGACTTCTGGGTGAGGTCGTGGCTGCCTTCGAGCCGGTCCACGCCCCGTTCCAGCCTGGTGCCCTTGACCAGGGTGCGCGCCTCGTCGGAGAAGGCGCCGAACACGAGCATCGCCACGGTGAGCCAGGCCAGCGGGATGGCGACGGCGTCGATGAAGTACGGCCAGAACTCGCCGAAGGCGTCGGTGATCGTCTTCCACAGCGGCAGGTCCTTCTGCGCCTGCTCCCAGAGTTCCTTGGTGCCCGAGACGACGCTGCGGTGGTCCGTCCATTCCGAGCGCAGGTCGGCGAAGGCGAAGGTGGCGTTGAGCCCGTAGAAGACGAAGGCGAACTCGGAGAAGGCGGCGGCGAAGCCGGCCAGTTGCCCCTTGCCCTGCTCCACGAGCTTCGCGAACAGCATCTTCAGCCCGAACGTGACCACCATCGCTCCGAGCGACACCCGCCAGTCGAGGTCGATCAGGCTCTTGCCGACCTGCGATTCCTCGCCGAACCAGGACGCCTCGGTCAGCTCGTAGAAGTGGTGGTTCATGTCCATGGTCTGCAGGTCCCTGGCGTCCTCCGCGTGGAATCCCCAGGCCAGGTAGAGCACCGCGAAGGCGGGGGCCACCCGGTCGAGCACCCGGAAGAAGCGCTCGTCCTCGACGCCTTCGCCGCGTCGCGCGCGCATCTCCCACAGCGCGCCGCGCAGGGTGTAGAGCAGGCCGGTGGTGACCGTCATGGCCGCCATGACGATCAGCGTGAGCAGCGTCATGGTGGCCACCAGGCGGACCTGACGCCACTCGCCGTAGGCCACTTCCGTCGCGCCGAACAGGAGCGCGTAGCGCACCGCCTGGCCCGCGGCGTACCAGAGGATCAGCGGCACGGCACACTTGCCCGCCAGGCGGAGTGCGTGCAGGGGCAGCGAGTACGGCGACGGCATCCGCTGAGCCGGTGTAGGCCCAGGTCGGGGCGGGGCGGTCACACCTGACGATCCGGACATCTGCTGAATCGTAGCGGTCTGCCCCAGATGCCGCAGCAGCAACTCGGGAAGCGAGACGCTAATGCGGCCCGCGGCGTACCGGAGGATCAGCGGGGATCGGGGTAGGCGCTCCGCCCGAGCGGGCACGGATGGCGCACGTGGCGGTTGGGGCAGCAGATCATGCCGATCGTGACGAACCTGCCGTCCCGCAGCCACTCGCCCCACTGCACGTCCACGCCGCGCGGCAGCACGTCCCTGGCCGCGGCGAGCCGCAGGTCCGCGCCGATCCCGTCGGGCCGCGGAAAGCCGGCTCTGGCCCGCTCATAACGCGCCGACAGCCATTCCAGCGCCGGCTGCAATTCGGTGAACGTGGCGGCGATCCTGGACCGCGGCTTGGCCAGCCAGTCGCCGGTGAGCATGGGCGGCAACGGCGAACTCGGAAACTCCGGCGAATCGGGGCGTCTTTCCGGCTCCCAGCCGCGTTCCTCGCCCGCGCCGGTCCACGTGTAGGCGTGCCAATGCATGACCCCGTCCCGAACGGTCGCGGTGGCCTCCTCCTTGTTTGCTTCCCCGGCCCCTTTCCTTAAAAGCGCTTAACCTGCGACGAAATGCGGAAAGTGCGGCACCATGGCGGTATGGAACCGCGGCCAGCGATCGACACCGACCCGCGTCTGGTGGGAGACCGATTGCGGCGATTGCGGCAGGCGCGCGGCGTTTCTCTGTCCGAACTCGCCAGGCGCGCCGGAATCGGGAAGGCCACCTTGTCGGGCGTGGAAACCGGCACGCGCAATCCGACGCTGGAAACGCTCTGGGCGATCACCGCGCAGCTCGGCGTCCCCATCGGCGCCATCCTCGACACGCCGGCCGAGCCCAAGGTGGTGCGCGGCTCCGCGGTGGAGGCCGAGCTGCTGGAGTCCTTCGAGGACGAGCACGTCACCTACGAGCTGTACCGGCTGCGGGTGCCGCCGGGCATCACCCAGACCTCGCCCGCGCACCACGAGGGAGTGAGCGAGCACATCACGGTCTTCAGCGGCACGCTCAGTGCCGGCCCGCTGGACGCGCCGCTCACCGCCGGGCCCGGCGATCACATCTCGTGGCGCTCGGACGTGCCGCACGGCTACCGGGCGCACGGCCCGGACATCGTCCGGGCCACGCTCCTCATGCGTTACCCCGCCAAGCCGTGAGGTTCAGGCGGCGAGCGCGGGCTTGCAGACGCGGCAGGGACGGTAGCCGGCCGCCCGGGCCTGGGCGAGGGTGCGGAAGCCGTGCCGGTGCGCGGGCGTGATGCGCCTGGCGTTGTGGCAGGTCGGGAAGCACACCACCCCGGTCGTGTCGCTGGCCAGGTAGAACACCCGCTCCCCGGCCAGTTCCCTGACCCGGTCCAGGTCGGCGCCCTCGGCGGTCAGCAGCCGTTCCTTGGTCGACGCGCCGAACACGTACTCGCCCACCGCGCCGTCGGAGCGGGTGACCCGGTGGCAGGGGATGAGCAGCGGCACCGGGTTGCGGGCCAGCGCGGTGCCCACCGCGCGGACGGCTCTGGGCCGGCCGATCTGGGCGGCGATCCACGCGTACGGCCTGACCTCGCCGCGCGGGATGGTCTGGGCGGCGCGCAGCACGTCGCGCTGGAAGTCGCTCACGTCGCGCAGGTCCAGGCGCAGCCCGTTGAGCCGGCCGGTGCGCAGCGCGGGCAGCAGTCCGGCGGGCGGCCGCTCGGCGGGCAGCAGCGGACGGCCGAAGCGCGCTCTGAAGGCCGCGCCGAAGCCGGGGCCGTCGTGCACGAACGCGATCCCCTGGTCGGTGTAGGCCACCCGGACCTCGCCCACCGGGCCGGGGACGCGGACCCAGCGGGCCGCGATCCGGTCGAACAGCCCGTCGGGCGCGTCGGTGGCCAGCGCCGCGAGTCCGGCGAGCAGGCGATCCTCAGTCATCGGGCACCTCCCAGTGCGCGCAGCCGCTTCAGTCCCCGCGACACGTGTGACTTCACCGTGCCCTGCGGGAGGTCGAGCACGGTGGCGATCTCGCTGACCGGCAGGTCGACGACGTGCCTGAGCACGACCGCCGCCCGCTGCTCGGCCGGCAGCAGGTCGAGCAGGTCGGACAGCTCGTCGCTGGTCTCGCGGCGCACGGCCGCGTCCTCGACGTCCTGGCCGGGGTCGGCGCCGTCGATGGGCTCGTCGTACAGGTCGGGTGGTGGTTTGCGTGACTTGTGCCGCGCGCAGTTGCGCCAGACGTTCATCAGGATGGTCATCACCCAGGCCCGCGGCTGGAGCTCGGCGATGCGCGCGCGGTCGTAGCCGGCCAGCGCGCGGTAGGCGCGCAGGAACGCCTCCGCGGTGAGGTCTTCGGCGTCGGCCCACCGTCCGCTCAACCGCAGCGCCGTCGAGAAGACCAGCCCGCGGTAGGCGCCGTACAGCTCGGCGAACCCTTCGTCCAGGTCGTCGAGCAGCGCCTTCCGCACCGGGTCGAGACAGTCGATAGCACTCACATCCGTCTATAACACCGCGTCCGCCGGATCGGTTGCACCTGCCGGCCGGAAACGCGGAAGGCCCGCGTCCTCGACGGACGCGGGCCTTCTACGGTAGTGCTCAGACCGCGACGGCGAGCTGGGACACCTCGCCCAGCTTGGCCTCGACCTGGACGTCCCTGGTGACCCCGCCGCCCGCGATGATGCGGACGGTCCAGTCACCCGGGGCGGCGAAGAAGCGGAAGACGCCGTCGTCGGACACGACGACCTCACCGGTGAACTCGCCCGAGTGGTCGAGCAGCCGCGCGTAGGCGGTGCTCGTGCCCGTGACCACGCCCTGGATCACGGCCTGGGTGGAAAGGTCGATTCCGGCCGGCAGCGCGATGGTCTGCTCCGGCGCTCCGCAACCCTGTGCAGTCGTCGTCATCAGCGGGCCTCTCCCAGCTCGATCGGCACGCCCACGAGCGAGCCGTATTCGGTCCACGAACCGTCGTAGTTCTTCACGTTGGCCTGGTCGAGCAGCTCGTGCAGCACGAACCAGGTGTGCGCCGAGCGCTCGCCGATGCGGCAGTAGGCGATGGTGTCCTTGCCGAAGTCGACGCCGGCCGCGCCGTAGAGCGTGCGCAGGTCGTCGTCGGACTTGAACGTGCCGTCGTCGTTCGCGGCCTTGGACCACGGGATGTTGCGGGCGGTCGGCACGTGGCCGGCGCGCTGCGCCTGCTCCTGCGGCAGATGGGCCGGGGCGAGCAGCTTGCCGGTGAACTCGTCGGGCGAGCGCACGTCGACCAGGTTGAGCTTGCCGATGGCGGAGACCACGTCGTCGCGGAAGGCGCGGATCGCGGTGTCCTGCTCGCTGGCCACGTACTGGGTCTTGGCGCGCTGCGGCACCTCGGTGACCAGCTCGCGGGAGTCGAGCTCCCACTTCTTGCGGCCGCCGTCGAGCAGCTTGACGTTCTCGTGGCCGTAGAGCTTGAAGTACCAGTACGCGTACGCCGCGAACCAGTTGTTGTTGCCACCGTAGAGCACCACGGTGTCGTCGTTGGAGATACCGCGGTCGGACAGCAGTGCCTCGAAACCGGTCTTGTCCACGAAGTCGCGGCGGACCGGGTCCTGCAGGTCCTGCTGCCAGTCGACCTTCACGGCGCCACGGATGTGGCCCTTGTCGTAAGCGCTGACGTCCTCGTCGACCTCGACGAGTACGACACCGGCGGTGTCGAGGTTGGCCTCGACCCAGTTGGCGTCCACCAGGGCGGCGGAGCGGCTCATTGGGAAACCTCCATGTTGGCGGCGGGCAGTAGACGGCGAATCAGCAGGTACATCTCGCAGCCAAGGCAGAATCCGAAGGCTGCGTTGAGGAAGGCGGCGAGGAGAGCCGCGGCCGTGGCCACGAGGGCCAGCGGCATGATCCCGGCGATGAATCCGATCAGCCCCGCGACCGCGAAGATCAGCCCCACCCCCTGCGCGAAACGCGGCGGGCGGGCGTCTTCGGTCTCCTTCGGCACGCTCCTGACGAGGAGCTTGAAGAGCATCGTGTACGGCGAGCGGTACGCCACTCCGAGTGCGAAGACCACTGCCTGGGCCGCCAACGGCCAGACGCTCTCGGTCACCAGGACGAGAGCGAGCACCAGGGTCGTGACGGCCGCGCCGAAGCGCAGCGCTCTAGGGTCGGCACGCATCGTGGGATGCTCCTGAAGGGGTCGGGTGGGGGCGGATCGGATATCCGCGCGAGACCGTCCTCAGGCAGCCTGACAGAGCGCGGTGGCCACGCGGCAGAAATCAACCGCGCGCCGCTTCGTCAGCAGCTCTGTCGATGGGTTCATGGCGATGACCCTACTCGTCGTCTCGTCATCTGTCACATCTCGTCCGGGGTTTGAGACGATTCTTGAGACAACACCCCTGCCAGCGCCGCCAGCACCTCGGCCTTCCTGGGCTGGCCGGAGGCCCTTTTCGCGATATTTCCGGCGCTGTCGAGAATGACGACCGTGGGCGTTCGCATGATGTCGAGCCGCCGGACGAGATCCAGCCGGGACTCCGCGTCGATCTCCACGTGACCTACTCCGGGCACCAGCCCGGCGACGTCGGCCAGCACCCGCCTGGTGGCCCGGCACGGCTGGCAGAACGCGGTCGAGAACTGCACCAGCGTGGCCCGCTCCCCCAGCGGCGCGCCCAGCTCGGCCGTGGTCAGCCGGTCGCCGCCGAGATCTCCGCCGAGGTCGCGCACCCGTCCGTCGCGGCGCAGCCGGACCACCCCGATCACCGTCCCGAGCGCCAGCGTCGCCAGCGCCACCCACAATCCCGTCATCCCCAGGTGCAACCACGCCGGACGGCGAATGCTTCCGCGACGCCCGGCGGGAACCGCGGCTACGTGACGGGGACGGCGACGAGCAGCGTGCCCGCGGCGTCGAGCACCTCGACCTTGACGATCTCGTGCATCGGCCACTTCGTCCTGCTGGAGAAGACCGGCTTGCTCGTGGCCTTGGTCCGGTAGGGCTCGCTGTCGATCGTCCACCGCTTGACCGAGTCGCGCTTGCCGTCACCGGTGACGACGACGAGCTCGCAGCTGGTGCCCGCGGGCACGCCGGAGAGGCTGACGTTCAGCATCGTGCCGCGCTCGGCCGGGATGACGGTCACGGTCGCGGCGTAACCCTTCGCGGCGTTCTTGCCCGGGTACTCCCGGCCCGAGGCCTCGGCCAGCGTCATGTCGCCCGCCGACTCGGTCGCCGACGCGCTCGGCTCGCCGAACGCGGCCCTGGGCTCCTCGGCGTCGCTCTGCGGGCCGTCGTAGAGCTGGGCGGGAGCACTCCGCGCGGAGGCGGGAGCCTGCGCGGCGGGCGCGGCGCTCTCGCCGGCCCCGCCGCCCTGGGTGGACGTCCACACCGCGCCGCCGCCGACCAGCACCACCGCCGAGGCGGCCACGGCCATCAGCAACCGGCCGCGCCTGCGCCGCCTGGCCCGGTCGTCGAGCAGCCGGTCGAGCACCTGGCGCGGCGGGCTGGCCACCAGCTCCACGTCTCGCTCGGACACCTTGCCGAGGAACGAGGCCACGCCCGACAGGTCGAGCAGCTCGGCCCCGCAGACCTCGCAGGTGGCCAGGTGGTCGTCGATCTCGCGCGCCTCGTCCTCGTCGAGCGCGCCCAGCGCGTGGGCGCCCAGGGCGAGACGCACCTCCTCACACGTCGTCACGGCGCCAGCCCCCGCTCCTCGAGCGCGAGCTTGAGCGCGCGCAGCGCGTAGTAGGTGCGCGACTTGACCGTGCCCGGCGGGATGCCCAGCGCGTCGGACGCCTCCTTCACCGATTTCCCCCGGTAGTAGACCTCGAGCAGCACCTCGCGATGTTCGGACCGCAGCGCGGCCAGCGCCTCGGCCACGGCCCACGATTCGACCGCGCGCTCCAGCTCGTCGTCGGCGGGCAGGACGGCCAGCGCCTCGTCGCCCGTCTCCTGCGGCCTGGACTTCCTGGCCCGGTGCTGGTCGACCACGAGATTGCGGGCCACCGTGAACAACCAGGCGCGAATGGGCCGGTCGGAGAGCGCGTCAGGGTGCCGCCAGGCCCGCAGCAGCGTCTCCTGCACGACATCCTCCGCCCTTCCAGAATCGCCGGTAAGTCGCAGTACGTATCCGTAGAGTGGCCCGGCGTGCTCGTCGAAGAGGGTCCGCACGAGCTCCTCGTCGGCGGTGCCAGCTGAACTCACACCCTCTTCACGTACGGCGGGGCGGACCGGTTCACGCTCATCCACGAATCGGCACGTCAGTCGCTTCGGCGGAGATCTGCAGACCGCCGGCCACGCTCTTTACCCCGGTCACCCGCACGTCGAAGGGCAGCTTGCCCTTGAACGGGATCGTGTACGAGACGAACTGCGCGGCCTGGGCGGGCAGGCCCTGGATCTTCTCGGCCTGGAGCTTGAGCCCGCCGTCGACCACCTCGACCCGCATCTCCGCGGTGAACTTCATCTTGGTCACCCCCACCATCACCTCGCCGGAGGCGACGAGCCGCCGGCCGTTGCCGCTGATCTTGACGCCGCGCGGGGCGAACTTGTCGACGGTCGCCCTGGTCAGGGTGCCCGAGATGGTCACGCGCCGGGCCCTGATGTCGGCCCGGTTCTGCAGGACGTCGGCCAGCGGGGCCGTGACGTCGTAGGCGACGCCGCGCAGGTTCTCGATCGGCACGCCGCCGTAGGTGAGCGTGCCGAGCTCGAACCGTACCTCGGGATAGTGGCCGGAGACGGCCTGAGTGAGAAAGGGAATTCCTTCGATGGTGACCGTGGGGGTGCCGCTGAGGTCGGAGGAGGCGGCGATCCTGGTGGCCAGGTCGCGCTGCACCCCGGCGACGGCGACCCGGTCGAGTGCGACGAGGAGAACGATCAGCACGATCAGGAAAACGAGCAGCTTGCGCATGGTGCTCCCTGTCTCAGCCCGGGGGTCAAGAGCTTACTAAGCGCGAACCTCATTCCCCAGACGAGCACCCGCTCACCCGCCCGCTCACCCACCTGCGAAGGGTGGCAGCACCTCCACGGTCACGCCGTCGCCGAGCCGCACGTCGTCGTGCGCGCGCTTGCCCACCGGCGAGCCGTCCACCAGGAACGAAGATCGGCTCACCACCCGGGCGAGATCGTCCCGGTTCTCTGTGATTTTCGTCATGAGTTCACCAAGAGTGGCGGCTTCAAAGGCCTCTTCCGCCACTCCCGCCGCTTCCTTGGCGGCCGCCCAATAACGAATCTTTCCCCTGGCCATAGAACCTCACAATCGACTTCGGTCCATTGTGCGACGTCATTAACGAGTTCGTTGCATCGGACCCGTTGTTCACCTGGTGGACGCCCAATGAACACGCCAATACTCGTGGGATATCCTCGCTCACAGGGACCTGGGCGACGTAGCCCCCGGGTCCTTGTGTGTTTGAGGAGGCCGTGATGAGCAACCTGCTCCTGCTGACGAACGCCCTCGAGCCGTCCGCCGAGGTGCTGCCGGCGCTGGGGCTGCTGCTCCACTCGGTCCGCGTCGCCCCCGCCGAGGCCTCCGCACTCATCGACGCACCGCCCGCCGACGCCGTCGTCGTCGACGCGCGCAAGGAGCTGATGCAGGCCAAGAGCCTGTGCAGGCTGATCCGCACGACCGGCATCGACTGCCCGCTGCTGGTGATCGTCACTGAGGGCGGCCTGGCCGCGATGACCGCCGAATGGGGCGTCGACGACGTGCTGCTCGACAGCGCCGGCCCGGCCGAGGTGGAGGCCCGGCTGCGCATGGCCGTCGGGCGCATCTCGCAGCCCGGCGGCGAGGACGTGCCCGACGAGATCCGCAGCGGCGACCTGTCGATCGACGAGGCGACCTACACCGCGCGGCTGCGCGGCCGGGTGCTCGACCTCACGTTCAAGGAGTTCGAGCTGCTGAAGTACCTGGCGCAGCACCCCGGCAGGGTGTTCACCCGGGCGCAGCTGCTGCAGGAGGTGTGGGGCTACGACTACTTCGGCGGCACCCGCACGGTGGACGTCCACGTGCGGCGGCTGCGCGCCAAGCTGGGCACCGAGTACGAATCGCTGATCGGCACCGTGCGTAACGTCGGCTACCGTTTCGTCCCCGATCGGGCTGATTCCGCGCACGTGTGAGCGGCCGCGCCGTTGACAGTCCCGGCTCCCGGGGTTGAACTGATGTGACAGGTCGTCGTCAGGGCCGTCGTTTACCTGTTACGTCGTGGACACCGCCGTCCCGAGATGGGTGGTGTCGGGGTGGGTTTGCTCAGGTCGCTCGCCGACGAAGGCGCGCCGCGGATCTTTCGTCGCAACGAGACCATCTGCGCGCCGTTACGCCAGGCCAGCCGCGTCTACCTGATCCACTACGGCTACGCGCGCGAATACACGCCGGAAGGCGAGCGGGAGTCCCTGCACGACCTGCGGGCCGACGGCGACCTCATCGGTGAGCTGGCCTTCTGGAGCCCCGGCGAACGGGCCAAGGTCGACGCGCTGACCGAGGTCCGCGCCTGGCCGATCGACCTGCGCCGGCTGCGCGAGCACGCCTCGGGCAACCCGGCCGTGGCCACCGCGCTGGTGCAGGTGCTGTTCGCCAGGCACGTTGCGGCACGCAGGCACGAGTCGCTGGCCAGGGCGCCGGTCGCGGCGCGGCTGGCGGTGTGGCTGCTGAACCTGGACGAGCGTTACACGCTGGCCGGGGAGAACGCGCCGCCGCTGTCCATGGAGACGCTGGCCGACCTGGTGGGCAGCTCGCCCGACGTGGTCCAGCGCCAGCTCACGCTCTGGGTGCGCAAGGGCTGGCTGGTACGTCCCGGCTACCGGCGGCTGCGCATCGCCGACCCGGCCGCCCTGCGCGCCGAGGCGGGCAGCTGGGAACACCTGTCGGCGCCCTGGGACGGCCGGGTGACGCCGTTCCTCACCAGGCCGGGCGCCCGCACGGGACCGCTGCTGGTCGGCGAGGTGCCGCGGCCCCGCCAGCTGCCCGCCGACGTGCCCGACTTCACCGGCCGCCTGCAGAGCCTCGACCTGCTCAACTCCTGGCTCGACCGCACGCGCCGCACCAACACCATGGTCGTGCAGGGCCTGCCCGGCGTGGGCAAGACCACGCTGGTGACCCACTGGGCGCACATGAACGCCGACCGCTTCCCCGACGGTCAGATCGTCATCGACCTGCGCGGCCAGTCGCCCAGCCAGCCGCCGATGACCCCGGCCGAGGCGCTGGGGCAGATCCTGCGCTCGCTCGGGCTCGGCGAGCACATGCCGGCCGCCGACGAGGCCGAGCTGATGCTGCTGTACCGCAGCAGGATGGCCGGGCGCAGGCTGCTGCTCATCCTGGACAACGCCGCCGACGCCGAGCAGGTACGCGTGCTGCTGCCCGGCAGCAAGGACTGCGTGGTGCTGGTGACCAGCAGGACCAGGATGGCCGCGCTGCACGCCACCGGGCACGCCGACCTGATGGATCTGCAGGTGCTCGACCCGGGCAACGCGGTGGCACTGCTGGTGGCCGTGCTGGGCGAGAACTCGCCGCGGGCCGCCGACCGCGACGCGCTGGCCGAGCTGGCCAAGGTGTGCTCCTACCATCCGTTCGCGCTGCGCATCTCGGCCGCCAAGCTCGCCGAGAACCCGGAGCTGAGCGTGCAGTCGCGGGTGCGCGAGCTGCGCGGTCCCGACCGGCCGCTGACGGGCGACCCGGAGGAGGCGTTCAGGTCGGCGCTGGATCTGGCGTACGAGTCGCTGAGCCCGTCGCAGCGGCGGGCGTTCAGGCACGTCGGGCTGCTGCCCGGGCGCGATTTCACGCCGCAGGTGCTGGCGGCGGCGCTGGGGGTGTCGGTGAGCGAGGCTGTGGTCGCGGTGGAGGGGCTGCATCGGGCGTACCTGGTCGAGCCGCTGCAGGGGCCGCGTTACCGGGTGCACGACCTGGTCAAACGGCTGGCCAAGGAGCTGGGCAGGCACGCCGAGGCCGGGGTGCGCGAGGCCAGGGCGCGGCTGCTCGACCACTACCTGGCCGTCGCGACCGCGTCCGACACGCCGCGCGAGTGGTTCGAGGCCGAGCGCCGCTCGCTGGTCTCGGCGGTGCGGATGGCCGAGGAGAGCGGCGCGTACGGCATGGCCTGGCAGCTCGCCGAGGCGGTGTTCGAGCCGTTCAGGAAGCTGCGTTACTACGAGAACGACCTGGAGATCCAGCAGGCCGGGCTGAGCTCGGCGCTGCAGGTGGGCAACCGGCGGGCGATCGCGCTCATGCGCAGCCACCTCGGCTCGATCCACCGCGACATCGGCCCGTCCACGCTGGCCGCCAGGTTCATCGGCGAGGCGCTGGCCGACTTCATCTCGCTCGGCGACAGCGAGGGCCGCGCCCGCGCGCTCAACGACCTGGCCGAGGTGCACGGCATCGCCGGCAACAACGACGACGCGCTGACGTGCGCGGCCGAGGCGCTCGACCTGTACCGGGAGATCGACGACCAGGCCGGGGTGGCCGGCTGCCTGCACACGCTGTCACGGCTGTATCTGTCGCAGGAGCGGCACGAGCTCGCGCTGCAGCACGCCGGCCAGGCCCTGGACGTACGCGAGGAGCTCGGCGACCGCCGGGGCACCGCGCAGAGCCTGATCATCCTGGCCCGGGTGCAGCAGAACCTGGGCGAGCCGAACGCCGCGCTCAACGAGGGCCTGGAGGCGCTGTCGATCTGCCACGAGCTGGGCGACGAGCACGCCGAGGCCGAGACGCTGCTGTGCCTGGCCCAGATCTACGACTCGCTGCGGCTGCCCGAGGACGCCCAGCGCGACGCGGAACGCGCGCTGGCCGGCTACACCGCCACCGGTGACCAGCACGGGTGCGGCCGGGCGCTGTGCACGCTGGGCCGCATCGCACGCAACGGCTCGCGCTACGACGAGGCGCTGGCGCACTTCGAGCAGGCGCTGACCGTCCAGGTGGAGCTGCACCACGAGCAGGGCAAGGCCGAGACGCTGGGCGAGATCGGGCTGGTGCACTGGCGGCTGTCGGACTACCTGCGCGCCGACGAGTACCTGAGCCAGGCGCTGGCGATCAGCCGGGTGATCCGTGACCGGCCGGTCGAGGCACGCATGCTCAACCGGCTGGCCAGGGTGCGCCGCCGCCAGGGGCAGCCGCAGGTGGCGTTCGTGTACGCGCTGGAGGCGCTGGACCTGGCCGGCGGCACGGGCAACCGGCGTACCGAGGCCGACGTGCAGGAGACGCTCGCCTACACCTACCTCTCGCTCGGCCAGCACAGGCACGCGTTGCGCGCGGCCAAGGCGTCGCTGACGATCAGGGAGGAGACCCGCGACGACCGGGCCAGCGCGCTGCTGTCGATCGCGCAGGCGCTGCACACGGCGGGCAGGCCGGCGGCGGCGCTCGAACCCGTCAGGCAGACCGTCGAGCTGCTGCACGAGAGCGGCACCCGCGACCGCTGGGCGGCCGCGCTGACCACGCTGGCCATGGTGCTGCTCGACCTGGACCGGCCCGAGGAGGCCCTGGTCCACGCCAGGCAGGCCAGGGACGTGCATCTGCGGTGCGGCACGCGGCGCGACCTCGGGTGCGCCTCACGCGTGCTCGGCGGGATCTTCCGCCGGCTGGGCGACCGCGAGTCGGCCAGAAGTCATCTCACGGCGGCCGTGCGGATCCTGGAAGAGGTCGGCGACGTGTTCGAAGTGAAGCAGGCGACCGCAGAACTCCGCGAAATGTCGTGAATTTTCGGATGTGACGTCGCAGATCCCCGATGGGCCTCTCCCGTTAGCTGTTCTCACAGCCACAGTCCATCGGAGGTGATCCGGATGCTCGGGAACCATCTACGCCGAGACCTGCAATGGCTCAGGCGACAGGCACGCAAGGACCGGTGGATCGCGGTCACCCTGCTCGCCGGCGTGCTCGCCGCGTGGATACGCCAGTTCGCCGCAGGCGCGGGCGAGGCCGGGTCGGGGCTGCTCGCGGTCCTGTCGTCCGGGCTGGTCGTGTTGTCGGGGCTGGCATGGCTCGTGTCGGCGTACTTCATCGTCAGATCGCTGCGGTCGCGGCCGGAGCCGGCGGAGTCGCTGCGCTGGGTGTCCAGGATCACCCGGGCCAAGGAGTGGGCGTACTGCTCGCTCAGCGCGTACGTGGCCTGGCATCTTCTGCAGTTCGTCACCGCGCTGTTCGCCGGTTGAGTACGCGGCGGGGCGCCACCTCTCACTCGGGGCCGGGTGGCGCCCCGTCGTTCAGCCGCTGCACGGCGGCCTCGATCAGCGGGGCGTAACCCGCTTCGAGGTCGTCGGGCAGCCGGTCGGCGGGGAAGAAGCGCACCGCGCTGTGCTCCTCGCTGATCCGCGGCGACACCGGGCCCGGCGCGGTGGCCAGCAGGGCGACGATGAGCACCTTGCCGCCCTTGATCTCGAAGATCTCGGCCCCGACGACCGGACCCACGCTCACGTCGAGGCCGGTCTCCTCCATGACCTCGCGCCGCACCACCTCGGCCAGCGTGGTGTCCTGCCGGTCCGGCCAGCCGCCGGGCAGCTCCCACGCGTCACGCGGGTTCCTGCAGAGCAGGATCTCGCCGTCCACCACGACCACGCCCTTGATCGAGGCGTGCATGAAGTACCAGCCGGTCTCGGCGTCGATCATGGTGGAATCTTCGCACCCTTGTCGGGGTTCCCACCAGAGAGCACCGTCGGACGAGATTCCGGCCTGAGAGCAGCGCCTGACCGGACTGGAGTCACATGCACGAGCACCCGCTGACCGCCGCCGACCTGGCCCGCGGCTGGCGCGAGGCCGGGGTGCACGACGGAATGACGATCGTCGTGCACTCCTCGCTGTCGAGCCTGGGCCGCGTCGAGGGCGGCGCCGCCACCGTGGTCGAAAGCCTGCTCGCCGCGGTCGGCCCGGCCGGGAACGTCGTCGTGCCCACATTCACCCCGCAGGTCACCGACCCCGAGCCGGAGCACTCGGGCGTGCCAGACACGGCGCTGCGGGCGCGGCGCGACGCCGTGCCCGCCTTCCACCCCGAGCTGCCCTCGCCCATGGGCGCCGTCCCGGAGGCGCTGCGTTCCCGGCCCGACAGCGTGCGCGGCGGCCACCCGCAGGTCTCGCTGGCCGCGGTCGGCCCGCTCGCCGCCGACATCGTGCGACGGCAGACGCTCGGGTTCGCGGTCGGCCGCGTGTCGCCGTTCGGCCGCCTGCACGAGCTGGGCGCGCACATCCTGCTCATCGGCGTCGGCCACAACCGCAACACCTTCCTGCACTACGCCGAGACCTTGACGCCGCACCCGCGGCTCAAGCTGCGCCGCTTCCCGATGGAGGTGGACGGCGAGCGGGTCTGGGCCGAGGCGCTCGACGTGGGCGACGACAACAGCACGCACTTCCCCACCGTGGGCGGCGACTTCGAGGCGCACGCCGGGATCAAGGAGGTCATGGTGGGCGCGGCGGCCTGCCGGCTGCTGCCGGTGCGGGAACTCGTGCCGTTCGCGGTGCGCCGGCTCACCGAACTGCTCGCCGCATAGCCGGGTTCACCCGGACCGCGCACCGCACAGCCGACGATTCACGAACGCCGGTATGGCGGGAACGCGGCGCGGTGCGGGCCGTGTTCGGGGTCGAACTCGTGCGTGATCCTGGCGCAGTCCTCCACGATGGCGCCGTACAGCGGCCACAGGTCGGCGTCCTGCCTGACCGTGGCCTCGAAGTCGCCGGTCAGCGTGCGCTGGTGCCGCGCGCACTCACGCCGGGCGGCGTTGAGCGCGCGCAGGTCCTTGGTGTTGCCCCGGCCGAGCAGGAGCAGGCCGAAGCGGTGGAAGATCCGTGACAGGGCCCGCAGCGCGTCCGCGAGTGAGCCGGGCAGCTCGGGCGGGCGCTCGGGCAGGCCGCGCACGCCGGCCATGAGGTCGGTCAGCGCCCTGGCGATGCCCCTGAACTGGGTGCAGGCGTGATCGAGACAGGCGGCGGCCTCGGCGACCTGCTCCAGCCGGCGTTTGTAGCGGTGGCGGCGCAGCGACAGCCTGATGGACTCGGCGGCCTGCTCGGCCGCGTTTTCGGTGTCCTCCAGGCGCTGGGCCAGGCCGCGGGCGCGATCCAGCCAGTCCCTGGCGACGTCCTCGTCCCAGTCGGCGTCCAGGCCGTCCGCCATGTCGTCGGCCAGGTCGGACATCTCGTCGGCCAGGTCGCACAGCTCCTTGGCGGCCTTCTCCACGAAGCGCGGCGGCAGGATCAGCAGGTTCGCCACGATGCCGATGCCCGCGCCGAGCAGCACGTCGGCCAGCCTGGCCAGGCCATAGTTGCGGCCGAGCGAGAGGACGAGCAGGGCCGTGATCGGGATCTGCACGTTCTGCGCGGGCATGTTGAGCAGCCGCGACAGGACGAGCCCCGCGGTCACCAGCACGCCGAGCGTCAGCGTGTTCACGCCGAGCAGCCAGATCAGCAGGGTGGCCGCGGCGACCCCGGCGATGACCGCGCCCACCTGCTGCATGCCCCTGATGATCGTGCTGTAGGCGGTGGCCGACACGGTCAGCAGCACGCCGATCGGCACCAGCACCGGCAGGTCCAGTTCGAGCACGGACGCGGCCAGCCACCAGGCGAGCATGCACGCGACCGTCACCTTGACCGTCTGGACGAACTCGTCACGCTCCGTACGCAGCCAGTCGCCGAAGCCCAGCTTGCGCAGCCGGGCGAGCGCCGCCGCGCCCCCCGCTACGACGCGCTCGATCGGGGAGCGGGCCAGGTCCTTCCTCCTGCGCCCGGACTCCGTCTCCATGACGAACGCTCCTGCCCCGCATCCCGGCGGATAGAGCCGCGCTTCTTCGGGTAGCGGCACAGCTGTAGGCGACGACGGGAGTGGCGATGAGCGCAGCGGCAGGGGCAGCGGTAGGGGCTCTGACCTGGGCGATCGCCGACGGATACATCCCGTCGGGCAGCACCGGGCCCGGGCCGGAGATGCTCAGCCACGAGAGCGCCTGCGTGCTCAACGCGGGCGACGCCGATGCCAGGATCGAGATCACCGTGTACTTCGCCGACCGCGACCCGGCCGGGCCCTACCGGCTGGTGGTCCCGGCCCGCAGGACGGTGCACCAGCGGTTCAACGACCTGACCGATCCCGAGCCGATTCCCCGTGACACTCCGTACGCGTCGGTGATCCGCAGCGACGTGCCGGTGGTCGTCCAGCACAGCAGGCTCGACTCCCGGCAGGCGGAGAACGCCCTGTTGTCCACCATCGCCTATCCGATATGACGGAGTTCGCCAACTGGTCGGGCGGTCTGCGGTTCACCCCCGCGGACCGGGTCAGCCCTGCGAGCGAGGGCGAGCTGAGCGAGCTGCTGCGGCAGGCGGCCGCCGACGGCAGGACGGTCCGGGCGGTGGGCTCCGGTCACTCCTCCGCGCCGCTCGTGCGCACCGACGGGCTGCTCGTCTCGCTCGACCACTTCGACGGGCTGATCTCGCACGACGCCGATGCCCGCCGCGCCACGCTCGGCTCGGGCACCCCCATCCACCGGGCCGGGCAGGAGCTGCTCAAGGTCGGCCTGGCCATGGAGAACACCGGCGACATCGACCGGCAGACCCTGGCGGGCGGATTCGCGACCGGCACCCACGGCACCGGCCGCACGCTGGGCAACCTGTCCACCCAGCTGGCCGGGGTCAGGCTCGTCCTGGCCTCGGGCGAGGTGCTGGAGCTCGGCGAGGACGACGGCGACCTGCTGCGCGCGGCCCGCGTGTCGCTGGGCGCGCTCGGCATCGCGACCGCGCTCACGCTGCGCCTGGTGCCCGCCTTCCGGGTGCACCGCAGCGAACGCTGCGCGCCGTGGCGCGAGGTCCGCGACCGGCTGGACGAGCTGGCGGCCGAGAACCGCAACTTCGACTTCTACTGGTATCCCCGCAAGGACGAGGTCAAGCTGCGCCGGATCAACGAGATCACCGACGACCGGCCCGACCACGAGGTACGCAGGGGGTCGGAGCGTGACATGGTGGGCTGGAGCGCCGACGTGCTGCCCCGGGTGCGCGAGCTGCGCTTCCACGAGATGGAGTACGCGCTGCCCGCCGAGGCCGGGCCGGCGTGTTTCGCGGAGGTACGGGAACGGGTGCGCGCCCGCCACCTCCGACATGTCGCCTGGCGCGTGCTTTATCGCACTATCGCGGCGGATGACGCCTATTTCAGTACCGCGCACGGCCGGGACACCGTGACGATCTCGCTGCACCAGAACCAGGATCTGCCCTACCTGGACTACTTCGCCGACCTCGAACCGATCTTCCAGGCCCACGGGGGCCGCCCCCACTGGGCCAAGCTGTTCACGCTCAAGGGCGAGGCGCTGCTGTCCCGCTACCCCATGGCCGGCCGGTGGCTCGCCGCCCGGCGGCGCCTCGACCCCGGCGGGCTGTTCCTCACCCCCTACCTGCGCGACCTGCTGGGGGTGGCGCGATGACGCTCGGACGTACCCGGTGGGTCGTCCCCGGGGTCCGCGTGCCGATGGGCTCGCACGGGCCCGAACCCGAGATGAGCAGCAGGGACCAGCTCGCCCTGCTCAACACCGGAACGCGCGAGGCCCAGGTCGAGCTCATGGCCTACGGCGAGGACGAGCAGGTGGGCCCCTTCCACTGCGAGGTCGGCGCGCGGCGGCTGCGCCTGATCGGACTCGGCGACCTGATCGACCCCCGGGCGCTGCTGCTCGACACGCCGTACGCGGTGGTGGTCGACTCGGACGTCCCGATCGTCGTGCAGTTCACCAGGTACGACACCAGGCAGGCGGCGCTCGCGACGGCCGGCGGGCTGGCATTCCATGAAAGAGGGGACACGTTCTCCGAAACCGGGGAATGATCCCCGGAACCGGGGCATGAGGGGGAGGTGTGTGTCCGGTGTCCGACGACCTGATCGTCCCAGACGCCGCGCAGGGAGTGGTGCTGTTCGTGCACGGCAGCGGAAGCAGCAGGCACTCCCCGCGCAACCGCTACGTGGCCGACGCGCTCAACCGGGCAGGTCTCGGCACGCTGCTGTTCGACCTGCTCACACCCGAGGAGGAGGCGGACAGGGCCAACGTGTTCGACATCGGGCTGCTGGCCGAACGGCTGCTGGGACGTACCGAATGGGTGCGTGCGCAGGACTCCGCCGCCGGGCTGCCCATCGGCTACTTCGGCGCCAGCACCGGTGCGGCGGCGGCGCTGTGGGGCGCGGCCGAGCCGGGCAACACGATCGCCGCCGTCGTCTCGCGCGGCGGCCGGCCCGACCTGGCCGGGGCCCGGCTGTCCGACGTGTCCGCGCCGACGCTGCTCATCGTGGGCGGACGTGATCCGGTGGTGGTGGAGCTGAACGAGGAGGCGCAGCGGCACCTGCGGTCCGAGGCCAAGCTGGAGATCGTGCCTGGGGCGACGCACCTGTTCGAGGAGCCGGGGGCGTTGGAGCAGGTCGCGAACCTGGCCCGCGACTGGTTCGTCACCCACTTCACCGGGCCGCGCGAGGGGTGACCATCGGAGGGGTTACGCCGCGTCCTGGATCTCCTTCCAGGTGGCGACGTTCTCCGCCGGCGGCGGTGTGACGTGCACGGCGGTTCCCCAGTCGAAGTAGCGGGAGTCCGTCCGCTTCGTCATCAGCATGTCGTCATTGGTGCGGACCGTCCACGTGGTGAGCAACCGTTTAACGAGACCGCGGTCGTCCAGCCAGAGCCGCCAGTGCACCCGCACCCCGTCGTCGGCGGCGCCGGGGAAGCGCCAGCGGACGGTCGGCGACACCTTCGACAGGGCCTTGAGGGTGAGAGAACCGCGATACTCGGCGCCGGTCCGCTTGCCGGTGGTGATCAGCTTCTTCAGCGTGGCCGGTTCGAAGACGTTGACCGCCTGGTCCTGGAAGGCGGCGTCGCCGGGCAGGCCGGGGCTGGGCGCCCAGAGCTTGGTGGCGGGCAAGCCCTTGGTCGCGGTCCCGCCGTTGACGTACAGCCTGCCGTCGATACTGATCGTGTAGACCCGTTCGAGCTCGGTCTCCAGCTCCTCGGGGTCGGTGAGGTCCTTCGTCTTCTCCAGCAGCTCGGGGCTGAACGTGGGCGTGCGCGCCGACTCGGCGGCCACGACACCCTTGGCGTCCAGCTCGATCTTGCCTTCGGTCTCGCCCCCGAGCGCGTACGTGTCGTCGAAGTGCACGCGCGTGGTCTCGCGGAACATGACCCCCTGGCCCGGTTCGAACTGCTTCTTCAGCGCCACGACCGGGTCCGCGACGGCGGCCTCGGCCGGAGCGCACACCAGGGCCACGGCCAGGGGAATGAGAGCGAGGATGCGCTTCATGACACCGAAGCCTGACAAGAGAAGATCACAGCCGGGTATCCGGACGGCCGCGTGATGGCGGCCGGGCCGGGGGGTCAGGGGC
>NZ_JABCPZ010000379.1 GCF_013283785.1 Nonomuraea antri | reverse complement strand
CCCACGAGATCGCCAGGTAGACGACGGCGGGCACCACCATGCCGGCCAGCGAGGCGATGATCGGCAGCGCGGCCTTGCGCAGGTTCGACAGTTCGCCGTGGACGAACTCCTCCTTGACCTCCAGGCCGGCCACGAAGAAGAAGATCGTCAGGAGGCCGTTCTGGGCCCACTTGTACAGTTCGAGCGGGCCGAGCGGGGTTTCGCGGAGTGCCGTGTACGTGTCGAGTGACGTGTTGGCCCAGATCAGGGCGGCGACGGTGGCGATCAGCATGATCACGCCGCCGATGGTCTCGGTGCGGAGGGCTTCGGCGAGGGTGCGGGCGTAGCGGACGGTGGGCGCGAAAGGCCACTTCTCGGTGCGCAAGGGACTCCCATGGGTCGTCAGGCCCAGGGGACGCTCCCCTGACACCGCCGACCCGTCTTCCCGGCACACCTGGGTACCAGGGTACCTAAACGGGACGATTCACCATCAGCACCCCTAACCCCAACAACCCGGACGCTGGATGGGTACGGCGGAAAGCCGGCCCGCTGCCCCGGCTATCAAGGGCCCGGGCTGGCGAAGGCGGGAAGCTTGCAGCGTCCTCCGGCCAGTTCGATGGGATGCCCAATCCCCAATGGACCTCGGCTGACGGCGGCGGGAGAGTTTGCAGCCTGCCCCGAGCGGTTCGAGGGCCATGCCCATCGTCTTCCCCAAGGGACCTCAGCTGGCGGCGGCGGGAAAGTTTGCGGCCTGCCTGGGGCGGTCTGAAGGGCGATGCCCATCGCTTTTCCTCAAAGGGACCTCGGCTGGCGGCGGCGGGAGAGTCTGGGGCTTGCCCTGGCGGTCAGAGGGGCGATGCCCATCGCCTTCCCCGAAGGGACCTCGGCTGGCGGCGGTGGGAAAGCCGACACCCCGCCGTCCCGGCCTCCCCGAAGGGAGGTTGGCCCGTGACGGCGGGGTGCGGTTAACGGTGTCAGTCCTCCGACTTGGCCGAAGGCAGCTTCTCCGAGATGAGGTTCATCACCGTGCTGTCGGCCAGCGTCGTGACGTCCCCGATGCTCCGGTTCTCCGCCACGTCACGCAGCAACCGCCGCATGATCTTCCCGGAGCGGGTCTTGGGCAGCTCGGGCACCACCAGGATCTGCCGCGGCTTGGCGATCGGCCCGAGCGTCTTGGCCACGTGGTTACGCAGCTCGGCCGCGATGTCGTCGCTCTCCTCCGCCGACCCGCGCAGGATCACGAACGACACGATCGCCTGCCCCGTCACCGGGTCGGTGGCGCCCACGACCGCCGCCTCGGCCACCTTCGGGTGGCTGACCAGCGCGCTCTCCACCTCGGTGGTGGAGATGTTGTGCCCGGACACCAGCATGACGTCGTCCACGCGGCCGAGCAGCCACAGGTCGCCGTCCTCGTCCTTCTTGGCGCCGTCGCCGGGGAAGTACATGCCTTCGAACCGGCTCCAGTACGTGTCGATGTAGCGCTGGTCGTCACCCCAGATCGTGCGCAGCATCGCCGGCCACGGCTCGCGGACCACGAGGAACCCGCCGCCGCCGTTCGGGACGCTGTTGCCCAGATCGTCCACCACGTCGGCGACGACGCCGGGCAGCGGACGCATGGCCGCGCCCGGCTTGCCCGAGGTCACGCCGGGCAGCGGGCTGATCATGATGGCCCCGGTCTCGGTCTGCCACCAGGTGTCGACCACCGGGCAGCGCTCGCCGCCGATGTGCTCGCGGTACCAGACGTACGCCTCGGGGTTGATCGGCTCGCCGACCGAGCCCAGGATGCGCAGGCTGGACATGTCGAACTTGGCCGGGATGTCGTCGCCCCACTTCATGAACGTCCGGATGGCCGTCGGGGCGGTGTACAGGATGGTGACCTTGTACTTCTGGACGACCTCCCAGAACCGGCCGCGGTGCGGCGTGTCGGGGGTGCCCTCGTAGATGACGCTGGTGGCGCCGTTGGCGAGCGGGCCGTAAACGATGTAGGAGTGCCCGGTCACCCAGCCGATGTCGGCGGTGCACCAGTAGATGTCGGTCTCGGGCTTGAGGTCGAAGACCGCGTGGTGCGTCCAGGCGGTCTGGGCGAGGTAGCCGCCGGTGGTGTGCAGGATGCCCTTCGGCCGGCCGGTCGTGCCGCTCGTGTACAGGATGTACAGCGGGTCTTCGGCGCCGTGCGGCTGGGCCTCGTGCTCCTCGCTCTGGCGGTCGACCACGTCGTGCCACCACAGGTCCTTGTCGTTCCACGCGACGTCCTGACCGGTGCGACGTACCACCAGGACGTTCTCGACCTGCGGGGACTCGGCGACGGCCTCGTCCACGGTCGGCTTGAGCGCGGACGGGTTGCCCCTGCGGTAGCCGCCGTCGGCGGTGATCACGAGCTTGGCGTCGGCGTCGTGGATGCGGCTCTTGAGCGCGCTGGCGGAGAAGCCGCCGAACACCACCGAGTGGATCGCGCCGATGCGGGCGCAGGCCAGCATCGCGATCGGCAGCTCGGGGATCATCGGCATGTAGATGGCGACCCGGTCGCCCTTGCTCACGCCCAGCTCGGTCAGCGCGTTGGCGGCCTTGCTGACCTCGCGCTTGAGGTCGCTGTAGGTGAGCGTGCGGCTGTCGCCCTCCGGCTCACCCTCCCAGTAGTAGGCGACCTTGTCGCCGCGTCCCTCTTCGACGTGCCTGTCGACGCAGTTGTAGGCGACGTTCAGCTCACCGCCGACGAACCACTTGGCGAACGGGGCATTCCACTCCAGCGTGGTGTCCCACCGTTTGGCCCAGGTCAAGCGCTCGGCCACACGGTCCCAGAAGCCGAGGCGGTCGTCCGCGGCCTCGTCATATGCGGCTGCGGTCACGTTAGCGGCCGCCGCCAGGTCAGCAGGTGGTGCGAACCGGCGGTTCTCCTGCAGCAAGTTGGACAGAGCCTGGGTCTCGTTGCCAGGGGTCTCCGGGGCCACCTCGTGCTCCTTCTATGGCCAGATGGGATAGGTCGTGTCCCACTTCACCAGCTCACAGCCTCCGTCCACAAGAGGTCTAGACAGGTCTGTACCGAGAGGTCTGGGTTGACCGGCTTCTTATCAGGTCGCATTACAAATGCTATTGAACCGTTGTCATCTTGAAATCCAGAGAATATGTCGTGTGCGGGCGAGTCGGTGTGGCGGTTTTATGGGCGGGCTTGGTGGTGGGTTCCTTGGCGCGTTTCTGTGGATAACCGGGGGCTGCCGGGAGGGCTTCTGGAGGCCGTGCGGTCGTACACGATCGGTAGACATCGGTGGGCATTGGCCCGCGCGGGCCGTCATCTAGATCATCGGACCTCTGGACCGTGACACGAGCCGTACTCACTCTTTGCGGACGTGGGGCGCGGGGCTGTGTGTTGCCGGGGTCATGGGCCGTGCGAGGTCGGCCGGAGCGCCGGCGAATCCACGTGATCACGGGACCTCGGCAGGCAGGCGCAGGACCGCGGGAAGACGGGATCCCGGACTGAGGGGAGGCGGGATCGCGGGACTGCGGGAGCGCGGAATGGGGGAGCGCGGAATGGGGGCACCACGCGGATCGCGCGAGACGGCGAGTCCTGTGCGGACCGCGGGGTTGCAGGAGGCGCGCGGATCGCGGGATCGCGGGAGGCGTGCCGGTCGCGGGATCGCGGGAGGCGTGCCGATCGCGGCATTTCAAGAGGCGTGCGGCGTGGAGCGGACCCGGCCGTGAAGGGCGCGTTGTACTCGCGGGTAAGGTCGGATTCCGTGAGTGACCCATTGGCCGTCATCGCGCAGTTCCCCGGCGTCCCCGAGGCGGTGGACGAGGCGCGGCAGGCCGTTGACCGGCTGTATCGCCACCGTGTCCTGCGCCGCGCCAGCCCCGCCGTCTCGACCGAGTCGTCCCTGCGCGGGGCGCGCGCGTCGGCCGCCATCGAGGGCGCGGACGTGCCGCTGGACGCGCTGCGCCGCGACGAGGTGCACGATCCCGTGGTGCAGGGCGCACTGCGAGCGTCGGCCGAGATGGGCCGCCTGGGCGCCACCTGGCGCAAGGCTCCGCGCCAGGTACTCGCCCGCCTGCACACGGTCGCCGCCGCCGGCCTGCTCCCGGACCCCGCCACCGCACCACCCTCCGGACCAGGCCTTTCCTCGGGACCGGGACCTTCTTCGGGACCAGGACCTTCCTCCGGATCAGGACCTTCGACAAGCCCGGAACCTTCGGAATCTTCGCGGACTTCGGGACCTTTGGGACCTTCGGGAGGGCCGGGACCTCAGGCTGAGCTGGGCCGCCCCCGTACGACCGACGGCGCCCCCGACCCGCTCGGACTGGGCCCGGCGCCGAGCGCGTCGGAGGCGTCCGCACGCATGGACGCCCTGTTCGAGCTGCTGAGCCAGCCCACGAAGGCCCCCGCGATCGTGCTGGCCGCCATCGTCCACGCGGAGCTGGCGGCACTGCGCCCGTTCGGCACGGCCGACGGCGTCGTGGCACGCTCGGCGGAACGGCTCACGCTGGTCGAGTACGGCCTGGACCCGAAGTCGCTGGTAGCCGTGGAAGTGGGACACCTCGAGCTGCCGTACGCGGAGGCGCTGCGCGCGTACCTGACTGGCACTCAGGAGGGCGTCGGCCAGTGGGTACAACACTGTGCCTCCGCGGTAACCCTGGGGGTGCGGGAGACGACGGCCATCTGCGAGGCCATGCAGCGAGGCTGACGGAGAGCAGCCGACATAGCTGACGGCGTCTCAATCAAGAGACGCCGTCTGCCGGTACATCACACCGGGTTACCAAGCGTGCACCTGTATTCGTCGGAGCGGGTCAAGCCCGTCTCGACGCGCCTCCCGCGGCTGGTCGCGCGTGGGTGCCCGGTAGATGCACCCGGACAAGTGGTCCGTGTCACCTTTGTACGACGGATCCGCCCTGATGGGAACCCCTTGGACCAAGACCTTTACCCACGGGAGGAACAGCCGGTGGTGTGCCTTGGGCGACTGATACGACATCACCCGGTTACCAACCTGTGACGATCACGCTCTGTGATCACCTTTATGTGATCGTTATGGGGTGGCGAAAAAACTTGGCGAAAATGCGAGATTGCTCCTCGACGAAACTCGAGTCCATCGGGCAGCATACGGTGGTATCGCCCGAAACTGGAGCGACTGTGCAAGGGATAGGTTTCCAAGTCCCTTGCCATGCTCTGGTCAAGTGATGAAAGCTTTCTTCTGAAACGGGACCGGCTCTACCCCCCCGGAGCCGGACCGATCAGGCGACCCCCGCTCTCCCCCCCGGCGGGGGTCGCCCCTTTTCTATCCCCATGCGCGCCACGAGCCCCCGGCCACCACACGCTCCCCAGGCCTATCAGCGCACTCCCGACCCACCACCCGGCATCTCACTCCTGGCCGTTCCTGCCTCCGCAGCTTCAGGGTCCCGGGCCTCAGGTCTCACCCTCGAACCCGTCCACCAGGCGTGCCGGGATCTTGAGCTCCCGAACCCGAGCAGGCGAGAACCCGAGCCTCCCGAAGCCCAAACGAGTCAGCCCCGCAGCAAGCCAAAGCCAGCGGCAACGCCCTCAGCTCCCGGCCGTCGCGCCTTCCCCAGATCTCAGCTCCCCGAGACCTCAACCCAGAACCCAGCTCCCCAGATCTCCGGCTCCCAGAACCGCCGATCGCCCTGAGGCGCACTCCCAGTTAGAGCCCAAGGCGCACGACCGCTGCGACGCCATGCCGAGGCAAGACACCCGGCTCCATCCCGCCCGACAGCCCGCATCAGCGGTTCCTAGATCCATCTACTTTGAGGCTGCCTCTCGCAATCGCCCCTGAACACCCATCCACCCCAGAGCCCCAGAAGTCGGTTGCGTCCACGGAGGTGGTGTACGAGTTTCACCTGGTCACAGGCGTGCCGCCGGGAAATGAGGACGGTCATCGCGTGATCCTTTGAATGCGACACTTCAAGATCAAAGGAGACACGTGATGACC
>NZ_JABCPZ010000378.1 GCF_013283785.1 Nonomuraea antri | reverse complement strand
GCCCGCATCCGGGTGATTCCCGGAGACACACCGAGCACGGACACACTTCCGCAGACACTCACCGCTTAACCTGCAGAAACAGGATCACACGGAGATCGATTCATACACCACGTCCGTGGACGTGACCTGCGGGCTGGCGCGTCGGACGGTGAGCCGGACTCCCGCCGCGTGCAACTCCGGGGTGACTGGACGGATCAGGGTCGCCACCCACCAGCGGTGTCCGCGCTCGTCCTGAATCTCGATCGAATGGCCGGGGTGATTGCGCAGCAGGGCGGTCAGCGTGTCCTGGTCGGGGCCTGCGGTGAGCAGGGCGAGCGCGGACGCGTCGGCCGGCCGGGCAGCGCCGGTGTCCGCCTGCCATTCTTGGTCGAACTCCGTGAGGATCTCGGCCGCCCGGCCCATGGCCGCCAGCTCGTCCCGCTGCCCGAACTCGCTCAGGCGCATCCCGTACCGGCCGGGCAGCTTGGGGTGCAGGGCGATGCCACCGTCCGACACCTCGATGACGAACGCCAGGACCACGCCGACCCGGCCCAGCAGCAGGTGTCCCCAGTCACGTTCCTCGCGCTCCCAGCGCAGGCTGCACATCAGGAGGCGTCCCCGTCCACGACGATCTCGCCGTCAGCGTCGAGCTGGACCTCCAAGAGAACGCGTCGGTCCCGGTAGGACGGCGCGCGGGACACTCGATCGAGGTGCACCCGCTGGAGAGAGCCGCACGCGCCTGGCCCCAGACCGGTCACCGCCCTGCCCAGCAGACTGGCCGCCAGGTAGGGATCGCTGGTGACGCCGCCCGAACCGCGCCCGCTCTCGCCGCGAGCGCGCCAGGTGAAGATCGGTCCGGCCCAGCGCGGGATCTCGGTCATGGGGTCACCTCGCGCACGACGAGGGCGGCGAGGGCGCGGGCCGCCCCTTCAGGGTCGTCGCAGGGATGCCACCGCCACGAGCCGGAGGAGACAGGCCAGCGAAACCATTCAGGACCGCGCGACACGGAGAGTCCCGCCGTGATCCGGAGAATGGAGTAGCAGCCAGGCTTCGTCCTCACATCGTGGTCACCAGTGAGCACGCCGTGCCTGGCCAGCGCGTGGCGAAGATGATGTATTGCCTGGTCGGACATGCGCCCGACCCTAGGCTGCAATCAGTTAACGAGAGGATACGAACTGTATCCCCTCGTTACGGTCAGGTCATGAGGCCGATATGGTCGGCAAGCTCAAGCGCCTGGACTCGAAGATGGGACGGTCCGGTGTCCACCAGCTCGTAGGCCATCCGGCGGGCGTAGCCGTTGAAGCGGATGGTCTCAGGCGCGGTCTGCTGCGCGAGCTGCAACGTTCCGAGCACCGCGGCGTGGTCGCGCTGGAGATGGTGAGCCCGCGCGACCTCGATCAGGTGACGCCCCCGTCGGGGCCGGGAGGGGATGGGGACGCTCTCGGCGTTGTCCGCCTGGCGCGCGGATTCGCCTCCCTGATTGAGCTCGACCGCGACCGTCACGGCATGCGCCCGCATGACGACACGGGAGAAGGACGTCCACGGCTGGAAGTAATCGGCCGGCAGCCGTTCGCTGATCCGCTTGGCTTCGTCCCAGTGCGCCCACGCCTCACCGACGCGCCCCCCGCGGGCCGCCGTGAAGGCCAGCTCGAAGTTGAGCGCCCCCCACATCGCCAGCAGGTCGACGCCGCCGCTGTCGAGATGCGGCTCAATGGCCAGCATGCCTTGCTCGTTGATCTCCTGGGCCGCCGCATAGTCTCCCGTGTCGCGGTGTGCCTGGGCCAGAAACCAGACAGCGCACGACAGCGCCAGAGGATCTTCCGATTCCTGGGCCGCCAAGAGAGCTCGGTCGGCGACGCGCCAGAGCAGGTCCTGCGCGGGCTGGTAGGCGACGAACATCTGCGTGAGGCCGTAGGTCTCGGCCAGGAGCGCGTTGGCGCGGCGTCGTCCCGCGCCCTGGTGCATGTGCACCGCGAGCTGCACATCACGAAGCAGGTTCGGCAGGATCCGCCCGAGAGCGGTGCGATGGTCGGGAGAGGTATGTCTCGCACGCCAAGCGGCGTCCAGGCGGACGCGCAGCGCGCCCAACGGCTGAACCGTGCCCTGAGGGTGCAGGAGCGGCGTGTTGTTGATCGCCTCGCGCACGGCGGCAAGCGCTGGATGACCGGGGCCGGTGAACATGCGAACAGGCATGGATTGGTCGCCGGTCAGCTCAGACAGGTCCCGCACTTGCAGGGCCTCGGCAAGCTGGAGGAGGAGCGACAGGCGCGGTTGCTGCTGGAGCCGGCCCGACTCCACCGCCTTCACCCAGGGGATGGACTTGCCGACGAGTCCGGCCAGGACTTCCACGCTCATACCGCGTCGTTTTCGTAGCATCCGGACCCGCTGTCCCACAGTCAGCACCGGGGGATCTGGTTGGTTGGTACCGTGGCTATTCACAGGCCCTGCACCTCCTGAAGCTTCGACACTTTCAGGCTACGGTGCGGGGCTTTTACGTGGCCATGGGATCACTCGACAAAGCCCCGGGTCCTCTTCATCGACGTGCACTCGAATCTGCGGCTTTCTGCGGAATAGCGCGGGCGCGGCGCCTGCTTCCTTGATCTTGCGGTTGGACGACCGTCCGACGCCTTGTGCGGGTTCTGCGGATAACGCGGAAGATCAGCAGCTTGCGTGGGCGCGAGCCGAGGCCCCTACTACCGATCCGGCATGTGTTCGTTAATGGCAGCCGACAGGTCAATGATGGGTCGGGTTAGTTGGACAGCAGTGACGAGGATGAAGGCTTGCTCCTTGGACTCCCAGTAGGCGGCCGTGGGACGGCTCCGGGCTATCTGGGAGTACGGCTTCGGATGTGCGGCCAAGACTCCTCCCTTCTCCTCGTGTCCATACGAAGTCCACTCCACTCGTTCAAGGTCAGCCCATGGGAAGGAGACAGTACGAATTCCGCTGACCAGCGCGATGCCGTCAGCACCCACGTGTAGCAAATGCGGCGTGGTGAGCAGGCCGCCCAAA
Source organism: Nonomuraea antri (assembly GCF_013283785.1). Taxonomy (GTDB): domain Bacteria; phylum Actinomycetota; class Actinomycetes; order Streptosporangiales; family Streptosporangiaceae; genus Nonomuraea; species Nonomuraea antri. Next base: position 3,013 of record NZ_JABCPZ010000378.1, on the reverse strand, counting down.
CCACTGGCCAGGGCTGGCGATCCGACAAAGATGGCACCCAGCACCACCGCACGATGAATGTCTGGCTGGGCGACGACCCACCAGGTAGCCGCCGTGGGGAAAAGCAGGCCCAGGAGTAAGTGGACCCCGTACTTGATCCGGCCCCTGAGCGGGAAGGACCGGCCTTCGGCCGTTAACTCGGTCAGAGGCCTCGGTGGACGATCGGAAGTCACCGGATCCATGTCCGAAGCGACTTCGCCCTCCGTCATCTTGCCTGCCTCTTGCTTTGAGGTGAGGGAGGGATGCCTGTAGGACTCCTCGGCACTGCGGTCATGTCTCTGCAGGTCGCTTGGCTGTCGACGCTCGGCACGCAACTGCTGTACAAGAGAAGCGCCCCCCACCAACAAACCTGCCGCGCTGATGAACATACTCACCACACTGGCCCGCATGTCCAGCTCATCCAGGTTGGCACCGGTGAAGAACGCCCACACTCCGGTGGCTACCAGTGCCATCGACGCCATCCACGCAAGCATGCGAGGCCACTGACGTCGGGGTGGCCTAGGTGATGACGAAGGAGAAGGCATCACGGCTTCAGCATGAGTGCGGTTGGACGACAAGTGCGTAGGCGTGACGAACTCGTTATCAGGTGCGGCATATTGGGCCGCCAGCGAGAATCGAGCTCCAGGCCGACGCTGGCATGGGTGGGGACGATTGGACCGATGCCCGGCGTTACATGGGGCCTAGACCTCCTGGCCAAGGCCCGCATCCCGCTGATCGCAAGCAACACACCGGCGCAGAGCCCGTTCTCACAGGCAGTTGCCGCCCAATTCACGGAAGAGGATCGCAGGAAGCTCCCATACACCGCGCCGCGTTACGCCGCGTCCATGGCACTCCCCAGGGAAGGATGGAAGGGAGACATCACCTTGTGATGCTTCGCAGACCCCCAGGTGTCCGCCCTACCCTAGAGACACTGTGCCTCGGCGAGGGAGCGCGATGAGCAAGGCGACCAAAGAGCCCACCTACGTTCGCATCGCAGAGGACATCCGCAACCGCATCCGGCAGGGCGATCCCCCCGCCGGCGGACTCCTGCCCTCCGAGGCGGTCCTGGCCCGTACGTACGGCGTCGCGAGGGGGACCGCGCGCCAGGCCGTCGCCGAGTTGGAGCGCGCCGGCCTGGTGGTCAGCGAGGCCGGTCGAGGCCGGCGCGTGGTGGGCGAGTCTGGCGCGGGCGTTCCTCGTGCTGCGTCCGCCCGATACGAGAAGATCGCCGACGACATCCGCAAGCGCATCGAGGACGGCTCGCTCCCCCACGGGCAGCAGCTTCCGGGCGAAGCCGCGATGGCCGAGGATTACGGCGTTTCATCGGGGACCATCCGGCATGCGTTCCAGCTTCTGGCCGCCGAACAGGTGATCACCGCGATTCACGGCAGGGGATGGTTCGTCGGCGGGCCGGAGCACACGCAGACGCGTGCTGACCAGGTGGCGGAGGCGCTGCGCAAGGAGATCGAGGCTGGCCAGTTCGCCGCAGGCTCGGTCCTTCCCGGCGAGACCGTGCTGGCCGAAGAGCGAGGCGTGGGACGAGTCACCGTCAGACGCGCTCTTGCCGTGCTGGAAGCTGAAGGGATAATCGAAAAGCGGGCTGGAAAGGGCCGCATAGTCAAAGCGCTACCAAAGGGACAATAGGTGACTACCTCTCACCCGTCCACCGTTCCCTTCACCTCCCAGGAAGCACTGACCACCCTGCGCGAAGCCTGCCGCATCGCCGAGCTGGCCGACGAAGACGCACGACTGATACGTCTCGGCGAGAATGCATTGTTCGTCCTGGCTTCCGAGCGCATCGTCGTGAGAATCGCGCGAAATCTCGATGTGCTTTCCGACGCCTACAAGGAAGTCGCCGTCTCGGCCTGGCTGCAAAGGGCAGGTCTTCTGGCAGCGAGAACAACGGCTCACAAGCAGCCCATGGTTGTTCGAGGAAGGCCGGTGACGTTCTGGCATCTCATCGACGACAGCGGGGTTGAGGCGACCCTGCTGGACCTGGCGGCGGCGCTTCGCGCGCTCCATCGGGCTCCGATACATGAAGGCGTGACGCTGCCGGATCTCGATATCCTCGGCCGCGTCTCGGAGCGAATCAATGCGGCCACCATCCTCGCAGCGGAGGATCGCCGATTCCTCATGAGGAGATATGAAGAACTGCGAATCGCATATGAGCAGCTAGAGTTTCGGCTGCCCTCATGTGCGGTACACGGCGATGCGCATAACGCAAATCTCATCAAGACTGCCGATGGCAGTACCGTGCTCATCGACTTCGAGCGTTTCGCCTTCGGCCCACCCGAAACCGATCTCGCCGTAACGGCTATCGAACACAGCTTGGGCTGGGGAAGTCGAGCCGAATACGACGACTTCGCCGAGTGTTATGGGTTCGATGTTCTGGCCTGGGAAGGCTATCCCGTGCTACGGGACATTAACGAACTCAAGATGACGACCTGGCTCATGCAGAACGTCTCCGAGAACGAAGCCATCGCGCAAGAGTTCCGCAATCGACTCTTCTGCCTCAAGAACCCTGGGGCGCCACGGCGTTGGCGGGCCTTCTAGCCATTCAGCGCGGGGTACTTGTCGGCAACGAGCGTGTTGAACGCCGCTACTTGTTCCACGCTTCCGTAGCTGCAGAGGTCGGCTTTGAGGTCCCTGATGTAGCGAAGGTAGCGCTCCGACTTGAGTGCCCCGGCAAGCCCGATGGCCTCGATGGCAACCGTGGCGGCTTGGGCGGGATCGCCCATGTGGACGCAACTCGCGGCCTGCACCAGACGGTCGAAGGCCAGCGTGCGAACGTACATGGGATCACAGAGCCCAACAGCCTGCCCGACGAACTCCAGCGCCTGCGACGGCTTCTTGAGATCCCGATAGCAGTGAGCTGTTTTCATCCTCGGCGGGCATCTGCTGATCACAGCATGATCGCGAGTCCGGCGTTCGCCTGAAGACGCAAAGAACCCCTGGTAGACGGGTGGATCACCACAATCAACACCGTCACCACCAG
>NZ_JABCPZ010000377.1 GCF_013283785.1 Nonomuraea antri | reverse complement strand
GGCGTGGGGTGGCCGGTGGCCGTGCTCGGGTGGCCATAGTCGAGGGTCGAGGGTCGAGGGTCGAGGGTCGAGGGTCGAGCGGCCAGGCGGTCTGCCGGTCTGCCGGTCAGGCAGGCTGTGGGCTGAGCACCTGCTAATTGGGCGGTCCTCTAGTTGAGCGGCTGCGGTTCGGTGGTCTGCTGGCGGTCTGCCGGTCTGCCGGTCTGCCGGTCTGCCGGTCTGCCGGTCTGCCGGTCTGCCGGTCAGGCGGGTCTGCGGGCTGAGCGCCTGCTGGTCAGGCGGCCTTCTGGTTGAACGGCTGCCGGTCGGATGCTCTGCCGGCGATAGGGCGGTCAGGCGGTAGGACTGGCGGGTGGGCTCGGCGGTGGCTTGGGGGAGTGGTCAGTTGGATTGGCGTTTGCGGTAGGCGCGTTGGCGGCAGGCGCGGGAGCAGTAGACGCGCGGTCGCCCGGACGGCGCGGCTTCCAGCGGCGCCCCGCACTCCTCACAGACAGACGTTTCGTCACGCTTTTCGTCACGCCGCTCATCGCCCGGATGACGCTGGTGGCGGCCGCCGGGGATCCCGGTTCCGCCGAGGTCCTGGCGGCCGTGGTCGCCGCGCTCTTGGATGAGCGCTTCGATGCCGTCCAGGAGCCGGCGCAGGCCGAACTCGAAGGGGTCCTCGGGCTCGTCCCAGCCACCGGCCGTCCACAGGGCCGAAATGGTGGGATAGCGGTCCAGGCGCTCGAAGAGCGAGCCGCGGGCGCCCCACCACTCCTCCTCGCTCACGCCGCTGCGCCGCTCCTCCTCGGCCGCCTCGACCAGGAGCAGCGCCTCGGCGTCCACGAACCGTCCGACCAGGCCGACGACCGCGATCACCTCGGACGGCCTGAGCCCGGTACCCATGACCGTGGCCAGCAGATGGTCGTAGTACGCGACGGAATTGGGGCCAGGAACGTGCCGCGAGCCGCGTACCTCGGCCAGCCAGGGATGCCGCTTGCGAATCTCCCATGCCTGCCGGACGGAGCTCTCCATCCGCTCCCGCCAGCCCTGAGGGGTCGCCGATGCGGCGCGTCCCACCATTCCAGACCCGTCCGCGCGTTCCTGACCGCCCGGCCCGCCCACGAGCTCCCGTTCACCCGGCCCGTCCGCAAGCTCCTGTTCATCCGGCCCGTCCGTAAGCTCTCGATCGCCCGGCCCGCCCGTAAGCTCTCGATCACCCGGCCCGCCTGCAGGCTCCCGTTCACCCGGCCCGCTTATGAGCCCCCGATCGCCTGGCCAGCCCGCGAACTCCGGCTCGCCCGCAAAAGCCAGCCCGTTCGCGGACTCCGGCCCGTTCGCGGGCTCATGTCCGTCCAGCCCAGGCGTGGCGGTCTCGGGGGCCCGGTCGTCGGGCGTTCCCGCAGGTCCGGTGCCCTCCGAGGAGCGGACGCTCGGATGCTCGCCCAGCACCTCGTCCCGCATCAGGTCGACCAGTTGATCGCGTCCGGGCACGTGCCGATACAGCGACATCGTGGTGAACCCGAGCCGGTCGGCGACCTTGCGCATCGACAATCCGGCCAGCCCTTCGGCGTCGGCGATCTCGATGCCGGCCCGCACGATCCTGCCCAGGCTCAACCCCGGACGCGGCTCGTGCCCGTGCTCCGCCGCGCGCCACAACAGCTCGACCCCGCGGTCGGGATCGTTCTCCTCGTCCCCGCTCACCACTGGCCACCTTCCTTGTTTATGGTGTACTACTACGTGTACACCATAAACAGCAAAGGGGATCCTGATGTTCCAGTTCCACGTCGCTCCCTCCGGCGACGATACGTGGCCGGGCAGTGCTGATCGTCCGTTCGCCACGTTGGAGCGCGCCCGTTCCGCGGCCCGGGAGACGTCCGGCGACGTCGTCGTCCACCTGCGCGCCGGGACGTACGCACTGACCAGCCCCTTCGAGCTCACCGAAGCCGACTCCGCCGACCCCGGGCAGGACGGTCACCGAGTCACCTACCAGGCCTACGGCTACAACACCCCCGGCCAGGAGGACGTCGTGATCAGCGGGGGCCGGCGCATCGCCGACTGGCGGGTGGAAGACGGCCTCTGGCTGGCGAACGTAGGCGACCTCGACACGCGGCAGCTCTACGTGGACGGCCGCCGGGCGGCCCGCGCCGCCATCACCGGCCTGCCCGGCACCGTGAACGCCACCGTAACGGGTTACGTAACGGACAGCGGCGAACCGCGCGACTGGCGGAGCCCTGCGGACGTCGAGTTCGTCTATCGCGGCGTCTACCCATGGACGGAGGCCCGCTGCGGCGTCGCCGCGATCTCCACCGAAGCCGGCGAGACCGTGATCACCATGGCGCAGCCCGCGTTCGACTGGGCTCACGAACTGTACAACTCCACCTGGGAAGGCCAGACCTCGCACGGACCCGGCCTGCCGACCAGGATCGAGAACGACTCCAGTTTCCTCAGCGAGCCGGGCACCTGGACGCTCGACCGTTCGCGTCCCGGCCGTCACGTCCTGCGTTACCTGCCGCTTCCCGGCGAGGATCCCGAGCGCACGACGGTGATCGCCCCGGCGCTGGAGACGCTGCTGATCGCGACGCGGGTGCGAAACGTCTCGTTCAAGGGCCTGACCTTCGCGGACGCGACCTGGCTGCGTCCCAGCCGCCCCGAGGGGTTCCTGCACTACCACGGCAACGGCTACTACGAGGGCGGCGGCGTGGAGACGGCGGTGATCGGGGAGGGTGCGTCGGTGACGTACCCGACGACGTCGGCCGCGATCCCCGCGTCGGTGACGTTCGCCGAGACGAGCGGCGTGGAGATCGAGGGCTGCCGGTTCACCCGGCTGGGCGCCTCCGGACTGGGCGTGTCGGGCGGCAGCGGGCTCACCGTGCGCCGCTGCGACTTCGACGACCTGTCGGCCACCGCCATCACGGTCACCGGCAGCGAGTCGACCCTGATCGAGGACAATCTGATCCAGCACGTCGGCGTCGAGTACACGGGTTCGCCGGGCGTGTCGACGCACGGCACACGGGGGTGCGTCATCGCGCACAACCAGATCACGAACGTGCCGCACTGCGGCATCGTGGTGGGCGAGGGGCGGGGGAACCGCATCCTGCGCAACCTCACCGTCGACACGATGCAGGTGCTGGCCGACGGCGGCGGCGTCTACCTGGCCGGATCGCAGGGCGACTCCCACGACACCGGGGCGCTGATCAGCGGCAACGTGATCAAGGACACGCGCACGCCGTACAACTTCGGCCTGTACACCGACTACGGCGCCTCGTGGGTGAGGGTGGAGGAGAACGTCGTGATGCGGGCCGACAACACGGCCGTGCTGGAGGTCGGGCCGCCGCTGGAGAACGTCGTCTACCGGGGCAACTTCTGGGACGCCGACCCGCTGGGCCACGACAACCCGCCGGCCGGGGTCACGTACGAGGACAACACCACCATCAAGGACGGGGACCGGCTGGACGCGGCGACCAGCACCATCCAGTCCCAGGCCGGCCTCCTGACCCGCCGCCCGGCACCGGCACCGAAGTAACCCGGCGCTGCCCGGGACCGGCACTGAAGTGGCACCCTGCCCGGGACCGGCAGCGCAGTGGCCCCCGCTGCGCAGATCCGGCGCTGACGTGGCACCTTGCCGGGGCCGGCACCGCAGTAGCCCGCAACCCAGGACCGGCGCTGAAGTGGCATCCTGCCCGGGACCGGTAGCGCAGTGGCCCCCGCTGCGCAGATCCGGCGCTGACGTGGCACCTTGCCGGGGCCGGCACCGCAGTAGCCCGCAACCCAGGACCGGCGCTGAAGTGGCATCCTGCCCGGGACCGGTAGCGAAGTAGCCCGATACCCAGATCCGGTACTGAAGCGGCCGGTCGCCTGGCACCGGTGCCGGAGTAGCCGCGCGGCCAGGCGTGCGTGCCGAAGTAGCCGGCTCCGGGCCGGTCCCGGGTGGCCCCGGGCTGGCCCCGCCTTGGGACCCTCACACCACCCGTTGATCAGGAGGCCCGACCCATCGCCCCACCGCCCATCGGTCACCCGGCAGGGTCAGGCTCGCAGCCCGCCGGCCGGGGTCCTCGGCCCGGGGCCGGAGCCGGGCTCCCGGTGTGCGGGGTTGGGCTCCCGGTGGTGCGGGGTTGGGCTCCGGTCGGACAGGGGATGGCTGGACCACCGCTGGTCGGGCTTCGGATGGGGATGGTCGGGCTTCGGATAGTGGGGCTCAGCCCATCGGAGAGTGGCTGGATGCCCAAAGGGCGCGATGACAAGCGCTCCAGGGCGGGTCCTCCTACCGAGGGTTGGAGGCCAGGTCTGACCCGCAGGGGTCCTGTCGGTCAGCGAGCCGTCCCGTTGAGCCGAGCGAGCACCTCGTCATGCAGGACGCCGTTGCTGCAGACCAGGCTGCCGCCCTCCAGCCCCTTCACCCCGGAGAGGTCGGTCCAAACGCCACCGGCCTCCTCCACGATGACGGTGAGCGCCGCCATGTCCCAGGGCGACAGTTCGGGCTCAGCGGACAGATCCACCGCCCCCTCCGCCACCATCATGTGAGACCAAAAATCCCCATATCCCCGACTCCGCCAACAATTCCGCGACAAGTCCAGGAAATTCTCCAGCCGCCCGGCCTTTTCCCATTCCTCGATGTCGGAGAACGAGAACGACGCGTCACCCAACGTCCCGACCGAGGACACGTTCATCCTGGACGCCTTGGTCAGGCTCTTGCCCGTCCACGCGCCGCCCTCGGTGGCCGCCCACCAGCGACGGCCGAGCGCGGGAGCCGAGACCAGGCCGACGACGACCTTGCCGTACTCCATGAGCGCGATCAGCGTGGCCCAGATGGGCACGCCCCGCACGTAGTTCTTGGTGCCGTCGATCGGGTCGATGATCCACGACCTGGCGCCCCAGCCCGTCTTGCCGAACTCCTCGCCCACGACCGCGTCACGCGGCCGGGCGCGCCGGAGCGTGCCGCGGATCGCCTCCTCCACGGCTCGATCGGCGTCGCTGACCGGCGTCAGATCGGGCTTGGTCTCGACCTTGAGGTCGACCGCCTTGAACCGTCGCATGGTCAGGTCATCGGCGGCGTCCGCCATGACATGCGCGAGGCGTAGATCATCGTTATAACCCTGCACGATCGCCCACGCTACCGTGCCGGGCATAGAGAACATCAGTCACCTTCGCCCCTTTTCTCGTAACTCTCGCCTCAGTTACTCGCCAGTAGCATGTATCTCATGTCTCTCGACGTTGGCGCTTTCCTGCTGCAAACAGTTCCCTTCGCCCGCACCCTCGGCATCACCTTCGACTCGGTCGCGGACGGCCGTGCCGTGTGCCGTCTGCCCGACCGTCCGGACCTGCACAACCACGTCGCGGGACCGCACGCGGGAGCGCTGTTCACGCTCGCCGAGTCGGCTTCCGGCGCCGCCATGCTCTCCGCTCTCGGCGATCAGCTCTCCCGCGCCGTCCCGCTGGCCACCACGGCCACCATCGGGTATCGGAAACTGGCCATGGGCGAGACGTACGCGGAGGCTCGGCTGCTGGTGACGCGCCAGGAAGTGATCGACAAGCTGGACGCGGGGGAGCGGCCGGAATTCGACGTGGCGGTGGACATCAAGAACGCCGAAGGCACGGTCGTCTCCACCTTCACGATCACCTGGACCCTCCGCCCCAACCGCCCCTGACCCATCAGCATCCGCTGAACCGCCGCCGACCTCCCGCGCCCGCCTCCTCAACGGACGCGTCGGCTACACGGAATCGGCCATTTCCCGGACGCAGTCCTGCGGGACGCAGCGACTTGCGGGACGCAGCCATCTCGGGGACGCGGCCGCCCATAGGGGGCGAGGCCCGCCCACACGCTTGGCGGCCGGCCAGTCGTTCCCCTAGGCAGCAACCACCCAGCCCCTGGACAGCGGGCTCGTCCGGGGGCGGCCGTGGTGCGGTCCGCCTTCTGGGCAAGCCGCCGCGGTGCGCGTCCGTCAGGCAGGCGAGCAGCGATGTGGCCGGTACCTGGACAGGCGGTGGCTTGCGGGAATCGTGTTAGAGGAGCCTATGGTGGCGGCGTAATGGAGTCAGGAGGCGGCCTGCGGACGTAACGGGGTCAGGGGTTCTGGGG
>NZ_JABCPZ010000376.1 GCF_013283785.1 Nonomuraea antri | reverse complement strand
TCGCTTTCCCGATCCAGCCGCTGGATCTTCGTCCAGCTCCCGGGTTCTCCCGCCCTCCTCGCACATCGCCCCGCCACCCAAGCCCCGATCGCCTTGGGCGGCCCATCACCCCGCCCGAAAACGCAGAACGGCCCTCAACCCCCCGTTCAAGGGGTTGAGGGCCGCACAATGCGGCCCGCCAGGGTCAGCCGTCCGTCTCCGGAAGGGGCCCCGCTCGGATCAGTCGCCCAGGCGGTCGGCCACCTCAAGCCACTCCGCCTCGACCGCGTCCTTCTGCGTCAGGACGTCCCTGAGCTGCGCGTCCAAAGACCCCAGCTTGGCGTAGTCGCTGGCCGCCTCCGCCATGGCCGTGTGGAGCTTGGCCTCCTGCTCGCCCAGTTTGTCCAGTTGCCGTTCCAGCCGGTTGAGATCCTTGCGAAGCTCGCGCTCCTCCTTGGCCGACAGCCCCGCCTTGCCCTGATCGGTCGCGGACGGCGTACCCTCCGCAGCCGCGGGAGCCTGCGACGGCACGGGGCGAGTGGCGCCGACGCCGGTACCGACGCGGGCGGTCACGGCGTTGCCGGCGGCGCGGCGTTCGAGGTACTCGTCCACACCGCCGGGCAGCATCGAGAGCTTGCCGTCGCCCAGCAGCGCCACACACCGATCGGCGACGCGCTCCAGGAAGTACCGGTCGTGGCTGACCAGGATCAGCGTGCCGGCCCAGCCGTCGAGCAGGTCTTCGAGCTCGTTCAGCGTCTCGATGTCGAGGTCGTTGGTGGGCTCGTCGAGCAGCAGGACGTTTGGGTCGTCCATGAGGAGCCTGAGCAGTTGCAGCCGCCGGCGCTCGCCGCCGGACAGGTCGCCGATGACCTTCCACTGCGCCTCGCCCTTGAAGCCCAGCCGTTCCAGCATCTGGGAGGCGGACCACTCCTTCTTGCCGACCTGGATGTACTTGCGGATCTCCTCCACCGTCTCCAGGACCCGGCGCGTGGGGTCGAGCTCGGCCAGTTCCTGCGACAGGTACGCCAGGCGCACTGTCTTGCCCCTGACCACGCGTCCGGAGTCGGGCTTGACCGTGTCGGCGAGCAGACGCAGCACCGACGACTTGCCCGACCCGTTCACGCCGATCAGCCCGATCCGGTCGCCCGGGCCGAACTGCCAGGTCGCGTGGTCGAGCACCAGCGGGCCCGCGTCGGGGCCGCCGGCGTGCAGGGTGACGTCCTCGAGGTCGTACACGGTCCTGCCGAGCCGGGCCGCCGCGAACCGCATCAGCTCCACGCTCTCGCGCGGCGGCGGCTCGTTCGCGATCAGTGCCTGCGCGGCCTCGATGCGGAACTTCGGCTTGGACGTACGGGCGGGCGGGCCGCGCCGCAGCCAGGCGATCTCCTTGCGCATGAGGTTCTGGCGGCGTTCCTCGGCGGCCTGGGCCAGACGGGCGCGCTCGGCCTTCGCCAGGACATAAGCGGCGTATCCACCCTCGTAGCGCTCGACTCGGCCGTCCACGACCTCCCAGGTCCTGGTGGAGACCGCGTCGAGGAACCACCGGTCGTGCGTGACGACCACCAACGCGCTCTTGCGTCCGGACAGGTGGGCGGCGAGCCAGGCGATGGCCTCGATGTCGAGGTGGTTGGTGGGCTCGTCCAGCATGATCAGGTCGTGCTCGTCGATGAGCAGCTTGGCCAGCGCCGTACGCCGCCGCTCACCGCCGGACAGGTCACCGGCCCGGGCGTCGAGGTCGAGATCGCCGATCAGGTTGGCCAGAATCTCGCGTACCTGCTGGTCACCGGCCCACTCGTGCTCGGCCCGCCCATCCAGGACAAGCTCCCGGACAGTGATCTCCGGATGCAGGTCGTCACGTTGCGACAGGAAACCGACGCGGAGGCCGCGATTGTGGGTCACCCGGCCGCTGTCGGGACGTACATCACCGGCGATGACGGACATCAGGGTCGTCTTGCCGCCCCCGTTACGTCCGACCACGCCGATGCGCTCTCCCGCTTCGATGCCGAGGGAGACGTCGTTGAGGAGTGGTTTGGGCCCATATGCATGGGAAACCGACTCAAGATTGACCAGGTTCATGGCTCTTCAAGGGTATCGGCTCCCCACCCACCTCCCGCCCGCGCGTAACGCCACCAGGTCTGGCATGCCGCGGCCTGCCTGGGGTGCCACAGGCCAGAAAGCACCTGGGCCGAGGCACCTGTGGACAAGCACGCGTCCGGACATGGCCTCGCAACCCAGACCGCAACGAGTCCAGGCACCCCGAACCGGAGAGTGACGCCAACGCCGAGACGGAGGAGACGAACCTCGAAGTCACAACGAACGAAACAGCCCGTATCCAGCAGGACGCCAGGAAGCCAAGCAGCAGACCATCGAGAGGCAGTTGCCGTGCAGTCGGGCGTTCGGGTGGACGCGACCCGGGCGGAAGGCGGTCGGACTGCAGCTTCCCATCGCAGGGCGGCCAGGCGGCATGCGGTGAGCGATGGCGGTCAGGCCACAGGTTCCGGGCACAGGGCAGTCAGGCGCTGGGCGATGGCGGGTCGAGCGGCAGGTCCCCGGGCATAGGGGGCCACGCAGCAGGCCGTCAGGCGATCCAACGGTGGGTGATGGCGGTCAGGCCGTCGGTTCCCGGCGGTGGGACGGTGAGTCGGCAGATTCCTGGACGGCACGCGGTCAAGCGGCAGGCCATCGGGCGGTCAACCGTGAGGCGGTGGTGGTCGGGCAGCAGGTTCCCGGCGCAGGGCGGTCAGGTAGCAGGCGGTCAGACAGCAGGCCGCCCAGTACAGGGCGGTCAGGTAGCGGGCGGCCAGGCGGCAGGTCGTCCGGCGCAGGGCGGTGAGGCGGCAGACGGCCGGGGGGTGGACCGTCGGCGAGGGGCGGTCAGGCGAGGGTGGCGCCGGCGACGGGGCCGTGGGCGGCGACGGCGTTGTGTGCCGCGCCGGTGGTGACCAGGCTCTGGGCCAGGTCGCGGGCGTGGGTGGCGTCGATGGCCAGGAAGGCGCAGGTCGGGCCGGAGCCCGAGACGATGGAGCCGAGAGCGCCGTGCTGGCGGCCCGCGTCGAGGGTGGGCTCCAGTTCGGGGCGGAGCGCGAGGGCGGCGGGCTGGAGGTCGTTGCTGAGGAGAGCGCCGAGCGCGTAGGCGTCGCCGGTGCCCAGGGCCTCCATGAGCGGGTCGTTCAGCTGGGGCCACGGGACCTCGGCAGCCGAGGCCGCCCGCTGACGGTCGCATTCGGCGTACACCTTGGCCGTGGACAGGCCGCCGTCGGCCAGCGCGAACACCCAGTGGAACGTGCCGCCGGTGGGCAGTTCGCTCAGCTGCTCACCGCGTCCGGTGCCGACCGCCGTGCCGCCGAGCAGCGAGAACGGGACGTCGCTGCCGAGATCACCGGCGATCTCCATGAGGTCTTCGAAGGGGAGGCCGAGGCCCCAGAGCTCGTTGCAGGCCACCAGCGCGCCCGCGGCGTCCGCGCTGCCTCCGGCCATGCCACCGGCCACGGGGATGTCCTTGTGAATGATCAGGTCGGCCCCGTACGTCCGGCCGGCGTGCTTGGCCAGCGCCCGGGCCGCGCGGATCGCCAGGTTGCTGTCGTCGACCGGCACCTGGTCGGCCCACTTGCCCATGACGGAGACGGTGATGGACTCCGACTCCTTCGCCACCACCTCATCGAAGATCGATACCGCATGGAAGACGTTGACTAGGTCGTGATAGCCGTCGTCCCGGAGGGGGCCCACGGAAAGCTGCACGTTGACCTTGGCAGGCACACGCACGGTCACCGAACTCATCGATCTTCTGCCACTCTCATCGCTTGCCGGGGTCAAGGACACTCGATGTTATCCGGGCGCGCTTCCCTGACATGCGGTTCTTGGAAGAAGTGCTGCGACTGGATGAAGACTGGATCTCTTGATGTCGAGTTGATAGCCATTTGTCCCCATCCGCGCCCGTTACACACTGTGATCATTGCTACTGTCTGTTACATTCAGCGACGCGCCGTATCGAGCGGACCGTCCGCCCTTCCACCTCACGCACGCCGCGTCGGCTGCACGCGTGCTCATCGCCGCGAGCCGGACGAAACCGATGTCGGGACGGATGCTTAACGATTGGCGGATGGCGGCCGCCTGGTTGTACATCTGGTGAAACGACGACAAAGCGGGTGGACGTCGGGTGTGCGTGAGGAGAAGCGAATCATGGATGTGACGGTCCTTGAGGTACCGCAGTGGCAGGGCTCGGGGTCTCGGACGGCGGAGCGGCTTACCGAAGGGGCCCGCCTGCTGGCCGGAATGGTGCCAGGAGCGCGGCGGCGGGTGCCGATCGAGATCGGCGACGACCTGGCCGCCAATGCCGCTCGGGTACGAGAAGCGATCGTCGACGCCGGCGACGGGCTGCTCGTCACCGCCGGCGGAGATTGCGGGGTCGAGTTCGGGCCGATTTCCACGATGCGGGAGCGGTACGGGGATCGGCTGGTGGTGCTCTGGTTCGATGCGCATGGGGATCTGAATACGCCAGAGTCGTCCCCTTCCGGGGCGTATCACGGGATGGTGCTTCGCGGGCTCATGGGCGAAGGCCCCAAGGGGCTCGCCGCTGAAGACGGGCTCCGGGCTGGGCAGATCGTGCTGGCCGGAGTGCGCGATCTCGACCCGGCCGAGGAGACGTTCGTACGGGAGTCCGGGATTCGGCACGTCCGGAGAGCCGATGTCGCCGGCCTCTTGGAGGCGGTGGCGGAGGCCGTCGCTGCGACCCGCATCGGCGCGACAACAGGTTCCGGCGCAACGACCAACGACACCGCAACGCACAGTGACACGGGCGACGAAGACGCGGGTGACCAAAACACGAGGGACGGCGAGGCAAGGGACGGCCAAGCGAGGGACGACCACGCGGGAGACCGGAACGCATTGGACGGAGGCGCAGGGGGCGGTGCTGCGGGGGACGGAGGCGTGCCGGGCGGCGGCGGAACGGGCGGGGTCAGGGAGACTGTGGGTGGTCCGGTCCTGTACGTGCATGTCGATCTGGACGTTCTCGACCCCGAGAGGTTCGCGAGCGTCGGGTGTCCTACCCCTGAGGGATTCGGGCCGGATGAGCTGCTTTCGATGGTGACCGCCTTGGCCGAACGGTATGACGTGGTGGGGTTGGGGATCATGGAGTACGAACCCGGTCGGGTCGAGGATCACGACCTGCTCGGCCCGTTGGTCGAGGGACTGGTCAAGGCCTGCTCGCGAGGCTGAGCCGCTGGTCCTCGACGAGGCTGAGCCGCTGGTCCTCGATGAGGCTTAGCCACAGGCTCTCGATGAGGCTGAGCCACAGGGCATGGTGCAGCCCTCCTCCTATCGCGAATGTACGTTCGGCCACCTCTGCGTGTTGCTCCTGAGGCAGGCGACGACCGAAATAATGCGGAGGGATGGTCAACAACCGCACGCGGAGAGTTATCGGAGCGCTACGGTATGGCATGAGGGCCTTGAGGTCGGCGTGTAGGTGTCGCAATCTACGCCGGGCTGAAGGCCCTCACCCTTTGCCGGGTGAGGCGACCTGCCGGGTGAGGCGACATTGCGTGCGTCGCTAGCCTGGGCGGACGGCGCCCCGATAGTGGGATCGGTAGTGGGGCGAGCGGAGGAAGATGCTCTTCTTGACCACGTCGCCTGTTTTCGGGGCGTGGATCATGATTCCCTGGCCCAGGTAGAGGGCTACGTGGGCGGGGTCTGACCTGCCGCCGTAGAAGAAGAGCAGGTCGCCTCTGCGGATCTTGCGCAGGGGTATTCGGCGGCCCTGTTTGAACTGGGTGCCCGTGTAGTGGGCGAGCTTCACTCCTGCTTTGGACCAGGCGTAGAGGGTGAGGCCGCTGCAGTCGAAGCCTCTCGTACGGGCTCCTCTGCCTATGCCGATGGTGGGGCCCGAGGACGAACCGCCGCCCCAGGAGAACGCGACGCCCAGCTGTGTCAGGGCGGCGGCTGCGGCGATGTCGCCTTTCGTGAGGAGCGGGATCCTTGCCGATGCCGACGCTACTGCTGCCGATGCTGCTGCTACTGCCGGTGGCGGGTGTGGGAGGGCGATCAGCGGGGCCAGGAGGCCTCCGCCGAGGGTGAGCCATATGAGGGCGAGTCGTTGTCGCCGTGCCATGTCGGCCTCCTCCTGTGCGGTTGAGGACGGAGGAGCCAGGATCATCGAGCAGCGCGGGGTGGTGTGGGGC
>NZ_JABCPZ010000375.1 GCF_013283785.1 Nonomuraea antri | reverse complement strand
GTCCCAAGCGGGGCGGGTTTCAGGTGCGGGGGTTCCAGGTGTGCGGGTTCCCGGCACTGTGGGTGTCCCGAGGCGCGGCGCCGGGGTGCGGTGCGTTACTTTCGGTTGTACAGGCGCATCGTCAAGGTCCCGAACACCGCGATGAACAGCACCGACGCCACCGCCACCCA
This sequence comes from Nonomuraea antri, assembly GCF_013283785.1. Classification (GTDB taxonomy): domain Bacteria; phylum Actinomycetota; class Actinomycetes; order Streptosporangiales; family Streptosporangiaceae; genus Nonomuraea; species Nonomuraea antri. The sequence goes on along the minus strand of NZ_JABCPZ010000375.1, from coordinate 6,014 downwards.
CACCATCTCCCCGGTGTCGGGCGTGCCGGCCATCAGGGACCGCACCGCCGCCACCAGCCGCGTGATCGGGTTGACGTTGACGAACATCTGCAGCCACTCGGGCATCGTCTCGGGGTTCACGTACACGTTGCTCAGGAACGTCAGCGGGAACAGCACCAGCATGCTGACCCCCATCACCGACTTCTCGCTGCGCAGCAGCAGGCCGAACATCGTCCACACCCAGGAGAAGGCGAACGAGAACGCCAGCAGCAGCGCCATCCCGCCGAGCACGCCCAGCACCCCGCCCGCCGGGCGGAAGCCCAGGATGAGGCCGACGGCGAGGATGACGGTCGAGGCGAGCAGGTAGCGCAGGACGTCGCCGAGCAGGTAGCCGACCATAGTCGACGGACGCCAGATCGGCAGGGTGCGGAAGCGGTCGAAGACGCCTTTCTCGATGTCCTTGTTCACCTCGACCCCGGTGTACATGGTGATCATCACCACGGACGTCACCATGATGCCCGGCAGCAGGTACTGCAGGTACTCGGTCGGCGAGCCGGCCAGCGCGCCGCCGAACAGGAATGTGAACAGCAGCGTCATCATGATCGGGAACGCGGTCACGTCGAACAGCTGCTCGGGCACGTGCTTGATCTTCAACATCGCCCGCCAGCCGAAGGTCATCGACGCCGACCAGGCGCTCGGCCGCTTCGGCCGTGCCCCAGGTGCGAGGACCGCGCCGAGCGACTCGGCGGCGGGGACGTAGCCGGTGCCGGACTGCGTGGTGGTGCGCATGCGGGAGCCTCCTCGGTGGCGGGGCGGTCGGTGAGTGCCAGGAAGACCTCGTCCAGGCTGGGCTGGCCGAGGGAGAAGTCGTCGACGACGATGCCGCGCTCGGCGAGTCGGCCGAGTGCGCGCGAGGCCTGCTCGGCCTCGCGGCCGGTGCCGGTCACGCGGGCGGTCAGCGCCACCGGGTCGGCCTCCAGGTAGACGGGCGCGTCGAGCGTCTCGGCGAGCACGCGCTCGGCGTCCTCGCGCTGGGCGGGGTCGCGCAGCCGCACGTGCACCGAGCCCGAGCCGACGGACGACTTCAGCTCGCCCGGCGTGCCCTCGGCGATGACCTTGCCGTGGTCGATGACCGCGATCCTGGACGCCAGCCGGTCGGCCTCCTCCAGGTACTGGGTGGTCAGCAGGACCGTGGTGCCGTGGGCGACGACGATGCGCACGATGTCCCAGACCTGGTTGCGGCTGCGCGGGTCGAGCCCGGTGGTGGGTTCGTCCAGGAACAGCAGGTCGGGCGTGTTCAGGATGCTCGCGGCGATGTCGAGCCTGCGCCGCATGCCGCCCGAGTACGTCTTGACCTGCCGCTCGCCGGCCTCGGTCAGCCCGAACGCCTCCAGCAGCTCGGCGGCCCTGCCCTTGGCCGCGGGCTTGGCGTGCCCGAGCAGCCTGGCCAGCAGGATCAGGTTCTCGGTGCCGGTCATCTCCTCGTCGACCGAGGCGTACTGGCCGGTCAGGCTCACCCGGCTGCGTACGGCGTCGGCCTCGCGCACCACGTCGTGCCCGAAGACGGTGGCCGTGCCCGCGTCGGGACGCAGCAGCGTGGCCAGCATGCGTACGGCGGTCGTCTTGCCGGCGCCGTTCGGCCCGAGCACGCCGTAGACGGCCCCGGCCGGGACGGCGAGGTCGAGCCCGTCCACGGCGCGGTTGTCGCCGAAGGTCTTGACCAGTCCGGCGGTTTCTATCGCCAGATCGCGCATGGTCGTCCTCTCCATGATCTTTACAAGACTTCGTGATCTTCATGAGACGTACGGCTGGGCGGAGCGGGCCGCGCGCAGCGCCCGGCCCCACCAGCTGAGCTGGTCGAGCACGGCGGCCACGGATCTGAGCACGTCGTCGGTGTCGCACGGGCGGCCGGTGCCGCCGATCTCGTTCCTCAGCAGGTCGATACCCACCCAGTCGCACATGGTGACCGCGTGCAGCGCCCCGAAGACGGTGCGAAGCTGCTCGACGGCGTAAAAACCGGTCGAACCCGACCCGTACGCCACGAAACCCACCGGCTTGGCCCGCCACTCGTCGTAGCCGTAGTCGACGGCCTGCTTGAGCGAGGCGGGGAAGCTCCGGTTGTACTCGGGGGTGACCACCGCGAACGCGTCGGCGGCGCCGATCGCCGCGGTGAAGCGGGACATGGACGGCGTCGCCCGTTCCGGATAGCTGCTGGGGAAGGCGTATCCGGCCAGGTCGAGGACGTCCACCGCGAGGTCGTCGCGCCGGGCGGCGTGCTCGGCGAACCAGGCCCCGATCTCGGCGCCCGCGCGGCCGGCCCGGGTGCTGCCGATGATGACCGCCACCCGTAGCGGACTGTCCGTCATGCTCCGCCCCCTCCCTGCCTCGTCACCCCTCAGGCGCTAGATCACGTGCTAGATCGGATCTAGCGGCCGGGCGATAACGTCGGGGCATGGCGGTGAAGCTGATCTACGAGACGCACGCGATCACGGTCGACAACGAGACGGGAATCGCCACCGGCTGGTCGCCCGGCGAACTGTCGCCGACCGGCGTCGAGAACGCCAGGCAACTGGGCGAGCGGCGGCGCGACGTCGACCTCGTCTACACCTCCGACCTGCGGCGGGCCGTTCAGACGGCGGAGGTGGCGTTCGGCGGCGGCAAGGAGGTCCGGCTCGACCGGCGGCTGCGCGAATGCGACTACGGCGAGTACAACGGCCGGCCGGTCGCCGAGCTGGCCCCGCTGCGCGCCCGGCACATCGACGTGCCCTGGCCGGGCGGGCAGAGCTACCGCCAGGTGGTGGCGGAGACGGCGGCGTTCCTGAAGGACCTGCCAGGCGACGGGGTGGTGCTGGTCATCGCGCACTCGGCCAACCGGTGGGCGCTGCAGCACCTGCTGCACGGGATCCCGCTGGAGGAGCTGGTCGACGCGCCGTTCGAGTGGCGTCCCGGCTGGGAGTACGAGATTTCGTGACGTGAGGGGGCGCCGGGCCCCCTCACGTCAGCCGGTTACGGACGGTTCAGGCCCAGCGTGTACGAACCCGAGCCGCTGTAGGCGTGCACCCGGTAACGGTAGTAACCCGCGGTGCCGTTGTAGCTGATCGTCTCGTCCGGGTTGGGGCTGTCGCCGCGCGCGACGGTCGCCCACGACGAGCCGTTCCACTTCTGCAGGTAGACGTCGAAGTCGACGCCGGAAGGCCCGTCCAGGCAGGCGGCGTGCGTCCCCGACGCGGTGGACTGGTAGTAGGAGTTGTTCGGCTGGTACTGGCTCTGGTTCGAGCTCAGCGTGCCGTTGTACCGCTCGCGGTAGTCCTCGCAGCCCACCGGCGGGTCCGGGTCCTGGCCGCCGCTGGTGACCAGCGTCAGCCCGCCCACCGAGAGGATCTCGCCGAGCGGCTGGAAGTACGTGGTGCCGCCGCTGGAGCAGTTGCCCGAGCCGCCCGACGTCATGCCCTGGGCCTGGTCGCCGGAGATGAAGGCGCCGCCGGAGTCGCCGCCTTCCGCGCACACCGTGGTCCTGGTCAGGCCGGACACCGTGCCCTCGGGGTAGTTCACGGTGGTGTTGAGCGCCGTGACCGTCCCGCAGTGCCACTGCGTGGTCGAGCCGGAGCGGCACACCGCGCCCTGCGGCTGGGTGACGGTCGAGCCGCGGACCGGCAGGATGCCGGCGCTGTAGCCGTTCACCACACCGGGAGCGGTCCAGTTGGAGTTGGTGGAGACCCAGGCGTAGTCGTCGCCGGGGAACGACGAGATCTGGAACGTGCCCTGGGCCACCTGGTTGTAGCCGTTCGTGGCGTCGCCGACGTCGCCGCAGTGTCCGGCGGTGGTGAAGCCGAGCTGGGTGCCGCGCCTGGCCGCGAAGCCGACCGAGCACCGGTATCCCGCGGACGGGATGTAATACGCGTCACCGCCGCGGATGTCGTAGAACAGGCGCGGGCGCTCGGCCGACGCGTCGAAGGTCACCGCGGTCGCGTCCGCGCCGCTGGCGCTCACCCACGCCCGCGCGGCGGCCTGGTCGCTGGTCTGGACGGACACCGAGTTGGTCTGCGGCGTGACGGCCCAGCTGTGTACCGAGGCCGGGGGCGCGGAACGGTCCAGGCGCTCCTTGACGGCGCCGAGCTGGGCGAGCGAGCGGGGCACGATCCTGGCGCGGGCGCCCGAGCGGGCGATGGCGCCGGTGTCGGCGGCACTGGTCGAGGCGGCGACGAGGGTGCTTTCCTGGCCTTCGTACCAGACGCCGGCGAAGCGATCACCGAGTTTCTTGCTCAGGCCGGGGGCGACGGCGTTGCCGCGGGCCTCGTTGGCCATCCGATTGATCGCTTGTTCCTGGGTGATACCGAGATCGCGCTGCAGGGACGCGATCACGCCATCGGGCGGTTTCTCCGCGACCGCGGGAGTTGCGGGCACGACTAAGGCGCCGACCGCGATCGCGATCAGCGCGGGGGTGCGGCGGAGCATCGTTGTCTCCTTGCTGCTGGGGGTGCCGTCACGGTAAGGCCGGACCCAGAAGCGGAGGAGTACTACTTCGCCCCTATCACCGTGTTATGGAGCGGTGCCGTAACCCGGGTTTCGGATGAGCCAGTCGTAGTAGACGGGGCTCCGGCGGACGGCCTCCATGTGGGCTTGCTTGGCCTGGGCGACCACCCAGGAGGCGTCCGGTGCGGTGGGATGGCGGCCGAGCAACTGCCGCCACCGTAAGGGCGCTCCGGACAGCGGCACCATCACCAGCCCCGGCGTCGGCTGGTGGGTGGCCTGGCAGAGCACCACGGCCCGGCCGACCTGGGCGAGGTGCGTGCAGGTGGGCACGTCGGTCTCGTAGATCGTTCCCGGCGTGAACCCGGCCCGCGCGCAGGCCATCGCGAAGCAGTCGCCGAAGCAACCGTCTCCTGGGGTGACCGACCATTGCTCGCCGGCCAGATCGGCCAGCTCCACCTCCTTCTCCTTGGCGACGGGATGATCCTCGCCGACCAGGATGAAGACCGGGTCGAGGCTGATCGTCTCCCACAGCAGGGTTCCGGTGGGGGTGCCCGAGTCGCCGCAGGCGCCGGTCAGCACGTAGTCGAGCCTGCCGAGCTCGACCATGCCGGTCAGCTCGTGCGTCGACCAGGAGGTGAACGTGCTCACCGTGCGTTCCGCGGCGAGCCGGTCGACCAGGCCGCCGAGTATCGGGCCGTTGGTGGCGCCGATGCGGAAGCCTGGGGATGGGGTGTGGGCGAATCGTACGGCTTCGTCCTGCAGTTCCTTCGCCGCGGGCAGGAGCACCCTGGCGCGGGCGAGAACCAGTTCGCCAAGCCTGGTCGGCCTGGCGCCATGGCGGTCACGCTCGAACAGGGCGCCGCCGAGCACCCTCTCGATGCGCTTGAGCTGGGCGGTCAGGGCCGGCTGAGCCAGCCCCAGCAGGGACGCGGCCTTACTGACACTTCCCGCGTCCGCTACCGCGCGGACGATCCTGAGGTGCCTTAGCTCGAGGTCCATAACGGGAAGGTAAGGCGGTCATCTCCCACAAACAATGCCTATATGTCAGGAATTATGACAGATATTGTCGGGTGTGTCTGGGGTAGAGGGAACCCATGACGACGATGGGAATCAATCCAGCGGAGCTCAGCGACGATGATGTCGTGCGTGAGCTGCGCCATCTGCACGCGACCCGGTCCGACACATTCTTCCATGGATCGGACGACGCATTGGCACGACACACTTCACGTACCAACGAGCTGGAGACCGAATACCTTCGGCGGTATCCGGAACGAGAGGTGGACCCGTTCAGGCTGCGGGAGGGAGCGAGGACCCGCTGATGACCGAAGGCCATGATGTGCAGGCACTGTCCGACGTCGACATCCACGTGTACGAGGCGGTGGCCGCCCAGACGGTGGAGACGGGCGGGGCCGAGCTGGACGCGCTGGTGCGGGCGTCGGGGCTGAGCGAGGCCGAGGTGCGGCAGAGCCTGGCGACGCTGATCGAGCAGGGGTACGTGGTCCCCAAGGGCGGGGGCTACGGGCTGGGGCCGCACACGTTCGAGGTCGAGTACGACTGACCGC
>NZ_JABCPZ010000374.1 GCF_013283785.1 Nonomuraea antri | reverse complement strand
GGCGGGGGGCGCGCTGGGGGCCGCGGTCGAGGGCGGGGCGGCGGTCGGGGCTGTGGTCGGGGCGGCGGTCGGCTGGGCGCGTGCCGCGGCCAGTTCCTGCTCGGCGGCCAGCAGCTTCTCCTCGGCCGCGCGTACCGCGGCGTCGGCCGCGGCGAGCTCGGCGTCGTCCTCGGGGGTCAGCTCCTGCGACTCGGCCGTCTCCAGCGCGTTCTTCGCCGACGTCAGATCGGTCTTGGCATGGGTGAGCCTGACCTTCAGCGGCAGCACGTCCCGTCCCTGGTCGAGGGCCTTGCGCTCGGTCGCGAGCGTTTCCCGCGCGGTCTGCACGGCGCGGCGCAGCGTGTCGTAGGACTGCCGGTCGGCCAGAGTGGGCTGCTGCGCCTCGTAGCCGCCCTTGCGGTACATGCGGTTCACGGCGGCGATGGTGGCCTGGTCGAACACGCCCGAGCGGGGCCCGCCGAAGCCGAGCCTGCGCAGTGCCCCCTGTAGCTGCTCGACGTCGTCGCCCCTGGTGCCGGGGGCGATCGTGCGGTGCATGGGCACCGAGCCGCGCAGCGCGAAGACCGGGCGGCCGTTGACCTCCATCAGCACGCCGCCTTCCGCGATCCGGCCCTGCCTCGGGGCGCGGGTGACGCGCTGCGCGTCGGCTGTGCCGCCGACGACCCCGGCCAGCGTGATGGGCAGCGGCGAGCCGTACTGGAGCGTGCCGCTGACCACGACCGCGCTGACCAGCTTGCGGCGCTCGACGGCGGCCGTGATCAGCGACGCGTCCGGCGCGGCGCGGCGGGCCGCCTCGTCGGCGGGGGAGCGCAGCCGCGTGCTGACCGCCCAGCCGGCGCCCGCGACGAGCACGACGCCGCCGACGACGCCGGCCAGCAGCCTCCTGGGCGACCTCATCGCGTCACCACATGCCGAACTCGGCGGCGACCTGCTCGTTCACCCGGTCCTGCCGGGGCAGGTAGGCGGGGTAGAACCGCCTGCCGCACTCCAAGTCGTCCAGCGCGGCCCTGATCTCCTTGGTCAGGTACGGCCTGGCCTCCTGCGGGGTGAGCGTGGGGACGTAGTACATCGGCAGGTCGCCCTCCTCGCTCGGCGGCGCCACGTCGGGCACGTCGTCGCGCTGCGCCCGGCCGAGCTTGTCCTCCTGCTGGTGGAACTCGGTGCGGCCGCGTTCGTACAGGGCCGAGGGGGTGGCCTTGCCGATCCGGTAGCCCTTGCCCTTCAGACACGTCGCCATGGACGTGGCCAGCTCGACCAGCGCGGGATCACTGTTGATCGTGGCGTCCACGCGCTGCGCGGAGACCCGGTTGATCTGCTCGTAGTAGTCCTGGGTGGACTTCACCACCTTGCCGATCACCTGCTTGGTCGCATCGACCCGGCACTTCTCCGACGCCTGGCGATAGGCGGTGAACTGGGTCTTCGACAGCTTCGACTGGATGGCCAGGTTCGGGTCGACGTCGGGCGCGTTCGCGGGCTTGACGGCCGGGTTGTTCAACTCCTCGGGGTAGACGTGGATGGAGAACACCCCGAACCCGTATTTTTCGCGATATTTCCGCATCGCCTGGTAGTCGCCGGCCGCGCGCAGCTTCTCCTCGGCGCTCTTCTGCTTCTCCGGCTGCACGTACGGGACGTACTTGAAGCCGGCGCGCTTCATGCAGTCGGCCATGACGGCCTCGAGCCGCTGCTTCTTGGCCTTGGTCCCCGAGGCGGCACTCGTCGCCGGGGCCGGGCGCACGTCCTCGGAAGCGCCCCCGCAACCACCGAGTACGGCCACCGCGGCCAGGCAGGACAGGGTCACGCGTAAGGCGGATCTCCTATGCACGGCCCAGACCATACTCCGTTAAAAGAAGTATGGTCAATCCAGGCAATGCCTCCGCTGCCGGTACGGCATGGCCACCGTGCCCAGGGTCAGCAGCACCAGCAGCCCCCAGTACGCCAGGTGCTGACGCGACAACGCGGACTCGTAGGCGTGCGGGGCCAGCTCGATCGAGGCGACCAGCAGGTAGATCGCCGCGGCCAGCCCCCAGCGCAGGTCCCTGGTCAGATAGGCGGCCACCACGGCCAGCCCCAGCACGGTCAGCTCCGCGCCCGCCCTGCTGACGCTGAGCGGAAGGCCGCCGGCCACGCCCGGCCACGCCGGGCCCATCCAGGCCAGCGGTAACACCGCGGCCGGCCACCACCAGGACCTGGCCCCGGCCTTCTGCCCCCTGCCGATCAGCGCCAGCAGGCCGAGCAGGACCACCGCGTACGCCGCGCCCACCGAGAACGGGCCGCTCGTCGCGAACAGGGCCTGATCGGTCAGCGCCCCCGGGTAGACCGGCAGCAGGGTCACGTCGAACAACTGCCAGCCGCCCGCGATCGCCACCGCCTTGGCCCCGGCCGGCGCGGTGAGCACGAACGCGACACGCGTCAGCCCGCGCAGCACGGCCAGCGTGGCCAGCGCGGAGCAGGCCACCAGCCAGGGGATCTCCGCCGCGTACGGCAGCAGCGCGGCCAGGTTCGCCACCGACACGGCCGTGATGCCCAGGTGCACCCCGCCCGCCCAGACGCTGCCGGTCGCCAGCCGCGCGATCCTGGCCCGCACGCCGCCGAGCACCAGACCGGCCGCCTCCCTGACCGCGGGGACCGACTGGTCGGGCGCCGCGGACTCCAGCAGCACGTCGAGCAGTTCATCGCCGTGGGCCAGGCGGTACTGCCTGGGATAGGCCAGCAGCAGCCGGCGGTAGCGACGTTCGAGCGTCGTCATGTGCTGGGGCGCAGCACCAGCGCGGCGGCCTCCTGCATGCGCCTGGCCTCGGCCTCCACCAGGGTCTGGCCCTGGTCGGTGATGCGGAAGTAGCGCCGGTTGCGGCCGTTGACCGTCTCCTCCCTGTCGACGGCGATCACTCCGCGCTCGTTGAGCCGCTCCAGGATTCCGTACAGGGTGCCGACCGAGGGCTTGACGCGGCCCCCGGACAGCTCCTGGATCGACTTGCTGATCGCATGACCGTGCAGCGGGCCACCGCGCAGCGCGGTGAGCACGAAGTACATCGGCTCGCTGACCTCTGAGGTTCCCCTGGGCATGCGACCATTATTCCGTTCAACGGAGTCTGTGCTAGCCCCCGCAGCGGTCGCCGTTCATGTGGAACACCTCGGGTGCCGGGTTCGGGCCCGGCGCGTTGATGCCGAGGAAGCCGAACGTCACCGACCTGCCCGGCTTGATCCTGCTGTTGCCGGCGGCGTGCCTGGCCGTCACCACCGCTCCCGACTGCGTCACGGCCGCGTTCCAGGCGCGGTCCACGCGCTGGCCGCCGAGGAACGACCAGCGCAGGCTCCAGCCGTCGATCGTGGTGTCGCCGGTGTTCTCGATCACCACCTGGGTGTTGAACCCGGACGGCCACGAGCCGTGCACGGTGTAGCGGACCCGGCAGTCCGAACGTCCGCTCCGGTCGGTCAGGAACGAGCCGATCCAGGCCAGCGGGGCGTTCCAGTTGATGGTCAGCTCGTTGGTCGACCAGGACTCGATGTCGTCGACGTAGCAGAACTGCGGCTTGCAGCCGCGCAGCAGGCGCTGCGCCACCGGGTCCTGGATGCTGGAGTTCGGGCCGCCGGCCAGCGTGCCGCGCGGCGGGTTGGGCAGCGCGGGGTCGAGCTGGTTGGCGTACCAGCGGCTGTGCTGGTTCTTCGCCGCCACCTCGCCGTAGCCCGTCACGTACGACAGGTTGAGCGCGTTGCGGCCGAACAGGTAGTCCATGCCCTGGCGGGCGGCCTGGCGGTACTTCTCCTCGCCGGTCAGGTCGTAGGCGGTGGCGATGACGATCAGGTTGTTGACGATCAGGTGGTTGGAGCCCCAGTCGTAGTCGGGCACGTCGTACGGGATGCCGTACGGGTGCGCCTGCTGGACGGCCAGGTACTTGTCCGCGCCCGCCACCACCGACGCGCGCACCTTGTCCCTGCCGGGCAGGGCGTTCGGCACGGTGGCCAGGTCGAGCCGGCCGAGCTGGGCGGTGTGACCCCAGTCGAAGCCGCGCTCCAGCCAGACGTCCGCCTCGTGGTGCGGCGAGGCCAGCACGAAGTCCCTGAACTCCTTCTCGCCGGTGGTGATGAACAGCTCGGCCGCCGCCCAGTAGAACTCGTCGCTGACGTCGGTGTCCGGGTAGGCGCCGCCGCCGATGCCGTCGTTCGGGTCGGCGAGCCTGGCCGGGTTGGCCTTCGCCGCGGCCCACGCCTTGCGCGCTGCCTTGAGGTTCCTGGCGGCGAAGGCCGCGTCGTACGGGGCGAACAGGCGGGCCGCCTGCGCCGCGGTGGCGGCCAGGTTGAGCGTGGCCGCGGTCGAGGTGGGGTGCAGCTCGCGCGGCTGCGGGTCCAGGTGCGGCAGCAGCGGCAGCCCGGTCCAGGCCCGGTCGTGGATCTTGTGGTGGGCCATGCCCTCGAACCGCTCGCCGTCCGGCACCTGCATGCTGAGCAGGAACTCCTGCTCCCAGCGCACCTCGTCGAGCACGTCGGGCACGCCGTTGCCGCTCTCCGGGATGTTCAGCTGACGATCGGTGAACGCGGCCTTGTCACGCTCGTAGGCCGACAGGAGCTGGTAGACCGAGACGCCGGCGTTGACCACGTACTTGCCGTGGTCGCCCGCGTCGTACCAGCCGCCCTTGACGTTCAGCGTGTAGTCGCAGACGCCCGGCTGGCAGGGCACCGCGACGTCGCCCTGGTTGGGCGCGACCCCGGCGTGCCCGGCCGGGCGGCCGTAGCCGGGCCGCAGCGAGTCGAGGATCTCGATGCCGCTGCGCTGGGTGTAGTAGAGCTTGAGCGCGTCGGACGACAGGTCGTCGTAGACGCCGGCGCTGATGTCGAACGGGCGGCTGGTCTCGCCGTCCGCGGTCAGCGTGTAGCCCTCGCCCGGCTTGACGTAGGAGCCGAAGTCGATGGTCTGGACGTTCTGGCCGGAGCTCGCGTCCACGCCCCTCGGCAGGCTGCGGCCGGTGGCGACCGTCTCCTTGCCGGCGTCCTTGAGCTCCCACTCCAGCGGGCCGGTCTCCGTCGTGACGACCGTGGCCTCCTTCGGGCCTGAAGGCAGGTAGCCGACCATGTTCACCCGGACGCGCGGGCCGGTGTCCGGCTCGTAAACGTCGGGTTCCGCACCGCCCTTCAGCGACACGTCGTCCATGCAGAAACTCCAGGGTTCGGCGCTGCCGCCCAGCTGGAAGACCACCTGGGCGTTCGGGAGGCTCACCGGGGCGGTGAAGGTGTAGGCGTAGGTGTCGCCAGAGACGCTGAGCTGCGGGCTCGCCGACAGGTACTGCGTCCATGGGTCCACGGGGAGCTGCACCAGCGCCTTGGCGACCTTGGCCGGGTTCGCCTGCGCGGAGAACCGGTAGGCGTACGTCTCGCCGGCGACCAGCGGGAGGTCGTTCTGGCCGATGATGACGTCCCAGGGGTTGGCGGTGCCGCCTGGCACGTCGGCGCAGAGCCTGCCGCCGGTGCTGGTCAGCGTGACGTTCGCGGTGCCCCACCAGGGGGCGGTGCCGGTGTCGAAGGTGCCGTTCACGATCTGCTCGGGCCCCTCGTCGGCGGCGTGCGCCGGTGCGGGGGACAGGGCGACCATGGTGAGGAGGGCCAGTAACGCGGCCCGGCTTCGGGTCATGGAGGTCCTTAAGGGGGTGTGGGAGCGCTCCCAAAACGAGGGCGCTCCGATACTCCAACGCGGGCGTCACCGCGTCAACGGCCGCCTGCCAACGGTCCTGGTCCCCGATGAAAGTTTCATGCGGGCTACGCTGGCCCGCGTGGTCCTCTTGCGCCGGTTGTCCGGATTCGCCGTCGAGGACCTGCTGCTCGCCGTCTGCCTGCTGGGCGCGGCGCTCCTCGACCCGGCCGCCCGGCGGCCGGGCGCGGTGGCGCTCCTCGACCCCGGCGCGTGGCGGCCGGGCGTCGCGTTCGCGGCGGTGGGCGCGGTGGCGCTGACCGGACGCGCGCGATGGCCCGTGACGACGGCCCTGGTCACCTGCGCGGCCTTCTGCGGGGTGCTGGCGTCGGGGCCGTTGCTGCTCGCCGCCTGCCTGCCCGCGCTGATCGCGGTGTACGGCGCGGCGGCGCACCGGCGGCGCTGGGCCGGGGTGTCGGGGTCGGCGGCTGTGGTGGCGGTGGCCGCACTCGCGTGGGCCGGCCTCGAAGGGGTGCCGGGACTCGGCGGGGTGCCGGGGCTCGGT
>NZ_JABCPZ010000373.1 GCF_013283785.1 Nonomuraea antri | reverse complement strand
GGGTTGAGCGGGCCCGCGGTGGCGACGTACACGGCGGCGCTGATCTGCGACACCTCGGTGCCCGCCTGGCACGAGGGGTATCGGGAGATGCCGTTCCTGTTCGCCGGCTCGGCCGCGGCGGCGGCCGGCGGGCTGGGGCTGCTGGCCGCGCCCGCGAGTGAGGCGGGCCCGGCCCGGCGTACGGCGCTGCTCGGCGCGGTCGTCGAGTGCGCGGCGCTGCGGCTGATGCGGCGGCGGCTGGCGGGCGCGCTCGCGCCGGTGGCCGAGCCGCTGGCGAGCGGCGCGGGCGGGCGGCTGCTGCGCCTGGGCGAGGCGCTGACGCTGGCGGGCGCGGTGGCCGGGGTGGTGAGCGGCGCGATGGCGACGCGTTCGGGACGGCTTTCGCATCCGGGCCGGGTGGCGGCGGTGGCGGCGGGCGCCGCGCTGCTGGCCGGTTCCGCGTGCACGAGGTTCGGGATCTTCCAGGCCGGGATGGCCTCGGCCAGAGACCCGAAATACACGGTCGAGCCGCAGCGGAAAAGGCTCGCCACGGCTGAAGTGGAGCGCGATCTCAGATGAAACAGAAAATGACGGAATATGCGCCTTTCATGGCGATTGTACTGTTCACCTGCACGGCGTCCTGGTTCGCCGGACGACGCCGGCAGCGCGGCAATCTCCGCGGCCGGCGGTTCCTCGGCCGTCCGTGACAGCCGATCCGCCGGAGAAACGACGAAAGGCCCGCCGGAGCGGGCCTTTCTGGTATCGCTTTCGCGCGAGCGTCAGGCAGGCACGATGTTCTCGGCCTGCGGGCCCTTCTGGCCCTGGGTGACGTCGAACGAGACCTTCTGGCCCTCGTGCAGCTCACGGAAGCCGGAGGTCGCGATGTTCGAGTAGTGGGCGAAGACGTCGGCGCCGCCGCCGTCCTGCGCGATGAAGCCGAAACCCTTTTCGGCGTTGAACCACTTCACGACGCCAGTAGCCATGTCGATCTCCTCTGTACTAGGGGCAGAGCCGGGACCCGCACCGTGCGGATCCCGCGTCGCCGCGTTGTCCCCCCGGAAATGACCGGCTAAAAAACGAAATGCACCTGAACATCACATTGATCAGGTGCACACAAAGTTTCATGGGTACCACAACTGCAACTGGCCCCACACTATCACAGGGTGTCAAGTCGAGCCCGGGTAGGCGAAGAAGCGCGTCTGCACGACCCTGGCGTCCGCGTCGGCCTCTTCCGCGGATTTCCCGTATTTCATCACGAGGGCGACGTATTCCTCGAAGAACTGCTCCAGCTCGGCCAGCGTCACCCTGATCGAGCCGCGCGAGAACGGGAACGCGTCACCCCAGCCGCCCGGCTCCACCGACTCCTGGGCCAGGCGGAAGGCCTGCATGTCGTCGGCGACCGCGCGGGCGTTCATCTCGTCGAGTATGGCCCTGGTCTCGTCGTCCTGCTCGCTGCGCATCGGGAAACGCAGGTCGGCGGAGACGTAGCGCCACCACCGCTCGCGGCCGCGCGCCTTCTCCGGCACCTCTTCGATGAACCCGTGTTTGGCCAGCTCACGCAGGTGGTAGCTGGTGGCGCCGGTGTTGAGCTCCAGCTCCCTGGCCAGCTCGGCTGAGGTCGCCGGGCCGCGGCCGGCCAGATGGTCGAGTATGCGCTGCCGCCTCGGGTGGACGAGGGTCCGAAGCGCCTCGAGGTCGGCGACCTTCCGCGACGCGTTCGAGTCCGCCATGGGGTCAACCTAATCTCCGCTGCCAATCTTGTGCAACTTCTGCCGTCCTGACCTGGGATGTGGCCCATGGGTGTGCACAAAGGGGCTTGCACAATCCGATGTGCACAATCCATTATGCAACTCATGCAGACCATTCAGACGCACGCCGAGCCCGTGGTCGCCGCGGGCCGCGCTCGTGCCCGCCGCTGGCCCGCGCTCGTCGCGCTGGCCGCGGTCGTGACCGTGGCCCTGGCCGCCTGGGTGGCGGAACGTCCGCCTCAGGCCGCCGGCCCTGACGCGCCCGCCACGTCCTTCAGCGCCGGACGGGCCTGGCCCCACCTCGAACGCATCGCCGGCGGCGGGCCCACCCCCATCGGCTCGCCCGGCGCCGCGGCCATCCGCGACCACCTGGTGGCCGAGCTCACCAAGCTCGGGCTCAAGACCGAGGTGCAGCGCGGGCTGGGCGCGCACGCGTTCGAGCACCAGATCATCAGCGGGCTGGCCGAGAACGTGGTGGCCGTCCTGCCGGGCACCGACTCGTCCGGTCCCGTCCTCGTCGGCGCGCACTACGACTCGACCGTGACCACGCCGGGCACCAGCGACGACAAGGCGTCCGTGGCGGCCGTCCTGGAGATCGCGCGGGCGCTCACGTCCGGGCCGCGCCCGCGCAACGACGTGGTGTTCCTGCTCAGCGACGGTGAGGAGCCCGGGCTGATCGGCGCGGAGCTGTTCGCCAGGCACCCGTCCATGCGCGGCGGCGGCGCGGTGATGATCAACCTGGAGGGCCCGGGGAACGCCGCGCCCTCCTCCGTCTACAACGTGACGCCGGGCGGCGGCGGGCTGGTGGAGTCGTTCGCGCGGTCAGTGCCGCACCCGGTGGGCGAGTCCGCGGTGATCGGGGCCTACCGCTCGACCGGGTTCCACTCCGACCTGTCCGCGCTGGAGGAGTACGGCGTGATCGGCGTGGACCTGGGCTTCGCCGACGGACGCGGCTTCTACCACCACCCGCGCGACACGGTGGCGGAGTTCAGCAAGGACGCGCTGCAGATGCACGGCGACAACGCGCTGGCCATGATCAAGGACGTGGCCGGAACCGACCTGCGTGCCCTGCGCCAGCCGCGCCACGAGGTGTTCATCGGGGTGTTCGGGCTGGTGGTGCGCTACCCGGCGGCGTTGATCACGCCGCTCGCCTGGCTCGCCGTGCTCGCGGTGCTCGGGCTGGCCGTGCTGACCAGGCTGCGTCGCGTGACGGGGGTGCCGCGCCTGCTCGGTGCGGTGGCCGCCACGCTGGTGCCGGTCGGGGCGGGCATCGCGCTGGCGATGGGCATGTGGTCGCTGCTGGTGTCGATGGAGCCGGCCTACGGGGCGTTGATGAGCGACCCGTACCAGCCGTGGCCGTACCGTCTGGCCATCATGGCGGGCTGCGCGGCGGTCGTCTGGGGCTGGTACGCGCTGCTGCGGCGGTGGCTCGGCGCCGACGCGCCGGTCGTGGGGGCGCTGTTCTGGCAGGCGGTGCTGGGCGTGGCGGGGGCGATGACCCTGCCCGGTACGTCCTACTACGGGGCCGTCCCGGCTCTGGCCGGGGCGATCGGCGCCGGGGCGGCGCTGGTGCTGCGGGCGCGCAGGCCGGTGCTCGCGCTGGTAGTGCAGGCGGCGGCGACGGTGCCCGGGGTGGTGCTGTTCACCGTGGGCGGCCGGTCGGTGGGGTCGGCGCTGGGGCTGGTCATGCCGGCTCCGATGGCGGTGTTCTACGTGTTCGCGGCGCTGTCGCTGCTCCCGCTGCTGGCCGCGGTGACGCCGGAGGCCCGGCCCAGGTCCGCCACGGGGGCGTCCTGGACCGGCCGTATCTGGGTGGCGGCGGGCCCGCTGCTGTCCGGGGTGACGGCGGTGGGGCTGTTCTTCGCCGGGGTCGCGGTGAACGCCTTCGGGCCCGACCAGCCGCGTACCTCGCATCTGGCGTACGTGCTGGACTCCGGGACTGGACGGGCCACCTGGATGAGCGCGGAGCCGCAACCGGGGTCGTGGGCGGCGGAACGGGTCCCCGACGTGCCGGCCTCGTGGACGCTGCCACTCCCCTACGGCGGAGCGCCCGCGCGCACCGGGCCCGCGCCCGCGGTGCCGCTGCCCGCGCCCGAGCTGACGATCGTCAGCGAGCGCCGCGAGGGCGACGCCACCGTGCTGCGGGTACGCATGCGGTCCGCGCGCCAGGCCGGGCAGCTCAACCTGCACGCCGACCGCCGCGTCTCCGGCGGGACGATCGAGGTGGCCGGGCAGAGCCCGCTGCCGATCCCCGGGCACCAGCCCGGACGCGGGCCGTGGCCGTTCGAGCTGCAGTTCTTCGCGCCGCCGGGGACCGGGGTGGAGATCGAGCTGCGGGTGCCGGGCACGGAACGGCCCAGGCTGGCGGTCACGGACCTGACCATGGGGCTGGAGTCGATCCCGGGGCACCGGGCGCGGCCGGCGGACGTGGATCTGATGCCGTCCATGGGGTCGCTCCCGACGGACTCGGTCTCCGTCGTCCGCGTGCTGTAGACAAAGGGTGTGACCCGTCGCCTGGCCGTCCTGCTGGTCCTCTTCCTGATCCCGGGCTGCGGTTCGGACGCCGCCATGAGCCGGGCGGCGATCGACCGGGCCCGGAGCCAGGGCGTCGCGCCCGAGCTGATCTACGTGGTCGACCTGCCCGGTTACCAGCTCGCCGAGCAGTCGGTCGGCGGCTCGGGCGACGACGGCTTCGGCGCCGTCTACGTCGGCGGCGACGGCCGGCAGGTCGAGCTGCGGGTCGAGCGCGGCACGTACGAGTGCGCGGAGACGTGCGAGAGCGACGAGCACGGCGGCTGGTACGGCGTGCACCAGGGCAGGCAGCAGTACGGCGCGGTACACGGCGACCACTATGTGCTGCTGAGCGCCCCGGTGGGACAGATCGACCGGTCCACGCTGAAGGCGGCCGCGGTGGGGGCCCGCGCCGCTACCGGGTGACATTTCCGGATCGGGCCGGTGCGGCGGGCAGGCTCCGGCACACCGTACGCGGGGACCTGCTCCGCCCGAGGGCCGCCCGCGACGTACGATCAGCAGATGACCGAAAAGACCGAAACTGTGCCCGGGTGGCTCGCGCCGGAGGAGCTGGAGTCGATACGGGGGCGGATGCCGATCCTGTACGTCGACGCCGTTCCGGTGCGGGTCGACGAATCCGGCGTGGTGACCCGCGTCGGCCTGCTGCTCCGCATCGGATCGGACGGGACGGTCAGCCGGGCACTGGTCTCCGGCCGGGTGCTGCACCACGAGCGCATCCGCGACGCGCTGCTGCGGCACCTGGAGAAGGACCTCGGGCCGGTGGCGCTGCCCAACATCCCGGCCTCGCCGCAGCCGTTCACGGTGGCCGAGTACTTCCCGACGCCGGGGGTCACGCCGTATCACGATCCGCGTCAGCATGCGGTGTCGCTGGCGTACATCGTGCCGGTGACCGGGGACTGCCGGCCTCGACAGGACGCGCTGGACCTGGTCTGGTTCACGCCTGAGGAGGCTTCCTCGCCGCTGGTGCAGCAGGAGATGACGGGGGGTCAGGGGGTGCTGCTCAAGCAGGCGCTGGCTTATGTCGGGCGGCTGACCTGACCTGACCTGATCTGACTGGACCGGATCTGCGCGGAGTTCGGGGAGACGGAGCCGTGGGGTGCTCGCGGTTTGTCTCCCCTTTTCGCGTTCCTTCGCGAGTTCGCGAGGGGGAGGCGTTGGTGTCGCATGGGTTGCGTGTTCTTGCGGTCATGTGACGTCGTGGTTTGGGTCGCGGACGAATCCGGGATCCGGTGATCCGGGACCGCTCTGCTCTGGTCGCGGGGGTGCGCCGGGGAGGGTTCGCGGTGCCCTGGCACCTGCCGGAGAGAATTTCAAGGCGCGGTGGTCCCCGCCAGGGAGGATTTCGTGGCGCTGCAGTCCCCGCCGGGGGAGGATTTCGCGGGGTCGTGGCGCCCGCCGGAACCGAGCGATCGGCTGCGGCTCCGGCGCAACCGGCAGGCCGCCCGACGTCCGCCCGACTCCGGTGGGTCTACTACCTCAGGAGCCACGCGGCCGTAGATCCGGGAATCCGGGGAGCGTGCTGGCCTGCTCGTGGGCGTGGGTGGGAAGGATTTCGCGGTGCCGCGACGCCCGCCGAAGGGGATTTCGCGACGCCGTGACGTCGGCCGGCAACCGGGCGACCCGCTGCGGGTCCGAGGTAACCAGCAGGCAGCCTGGCGACCGCCCGACTCCCGCAGTTGACCCACTGCGGGGAGCCACGCCGCCAAAGCCGCGCCACCGAAGCCCCACCACCCGGGTCGCGCCGCCGGAGCCGCGCCGCCCGGGGCCACGCCGCGCGGCGCCCGGGGTCGTGGCGCCCGGCGCCCGGGGTCGTGGCGCCCGGGGTCGTGGCGATTCAAGCCATCGCATCGGATCGTGCCGCCGGGACAGCTCACGTGGGGGATGGCGTCCAGCCGTGGCATCGGATCGTGCCGCGCCACTCGGCCCCCCAT
>NZ_JABCPZ010000372.1 GCF_013283785.1 Nonomuraea antri | reverse complement strand
GGGTCAGGCGGGGCGGAAGGAGCCGCTGACCTCGATCCAGCGGTCGAGCGTGGCGGCGGCGCCGCCTGAGTCGACGGCCTGCACCGCGCGGGCGTAGCCGTCGATCATGGCCGAGTCGAGGTCGTCGCCGGGGCCGTTCAGCGCCACCAGCGCGGCGGCCGCGTTGAGCAGTACCGCGTCGCGCACCGGGCCGGTCTTGCCGCGCACCAGGTCGTGCACCGCCTGGGCGTTGAAGGCCACGTCGCCGCCGCGCAGCGCGCCCACGTCGGCGCGCGGGATGCCCAGCACGGCGGGGTCGAAGACGGTCTGCGTGGCCGTGCCGTCCTTGACCACCCAGACGGTGGAGGTGCCGGCGATGGTCAGCTCGTCGAGGCCGTCGTCGCCGCGGAAGACCAGCGCCGACACGCCGCGCTCGGCGAAGACGCCGGCCAGGACCGGGAGCATGCGCTGGTCGTAGACGCCGATGGCCTGCGCGGCCGGGCGGGCCGGGTTGGTCAGCGGGCCGAGGAAGTTGAAGACCGTCGGCACGCCGATCTCCTTGCGCGTGGGACCGGCGAAGCGCAGCGCGGGGTGGTAGACGGGAGCGAAGCAGAAGGCGATGCCGGCCTCGCGGGCCACCCGCGCGGTCTGCTCGGGCGTGAGGTCGAGGCGGATGCCCAGGTGCTCCAGGACGTCGGCGGCGCCGCACGAGGACGACGCGGCCCGGTTGCCGTGCTTGACCACGCGGGCCCCGGCGGCCGCGGCCACGATCGCGGCCATGGTGGAGACGTTCACCGTGTGGGCGCGGTCGCCGCCGGTGCCCACCACGTCGACCACGGGACCCTCCACGCTCAGCGGCGTGGCCAGGTCGAGCATCGTGCGGGCCAGGCCCACCACCTCGGCCACCGTCTCGCCCTTCGCGCGCAGCGCGATCACGAATCCGGCGATCTGGGACGGCGTGGCGGAGCCGGACATGATCTCCCGCATCGCCCAGGCCGACTCGTCCGATGTGAGGTGCTCTCCGGAAAGGAGGGCGGAAAGCAGGGCAGGCCAGGTCGTCCGGGAGTCCATGGGGGTACCTACTTGGCGTTGAGTCGGGTCGAGGAGCGGCGGCGCATCAGGTCGGCGACCGTGTCGGCGACGACCATCGGCTCCAGCGGCTGGGGGATCACGGCGTCGGCCCTGGACCAGTCGGCGAGCCAGCGGTCGTCGCGCCTGGCGATGATCAGGGCGATCGGCGGGCAGTCGTAGACCTCGTCCTTGGCCTGGCGGGAGACGCCCATGCCGCCGGCGGGCTGGGTCTCGCCGTCGAGGACGGCCACGTCGATCTCGCCCGAGCCCAGCCACTGGTGAACCTTGGGCTCGGTGGCGCACTCCACGATCTCGACGAAGGGCACGTCGGCCGCGGGGCGGCGGCCGATGGCCTGCCTGACCTCGTCGCGGGTGGCGGCGTCGTCGCTGTAGACGAGGACCCTCATCGTGTCGTCGGTGCTCCCGGTGGATGTCACGGTCGCGCTCACTATCAGTCGTAGCGGTATGGTCACCTGGGATCGTACCGGTGCACCGGCATGCAATCCCAGGCCGCCCGTCAGAGAGGGGCGGGTAGGGGTGATTTGCACCAATTATCCCAGGTTGGTGGCCGGTTTGTTCCCGCTAACGGGGGGTCGTGCGCGGGACCGGCCACTGGAACCGCAATAATGCTGCCCGTGGCGACAGCATCCGCAATAACTTCGACGACGACAGCACAGTCGTACCGCAGACCCAACCTGGTCAGCGTCGGGACGATCGTCTGGCTGTCCTCTGAGCTCATGTTCTTCGCGGCGCTGTTCGCGATGTACTTCACCATCCGGTCGGTGAGCGTCGGCAAGGGCCTCGAATGGGGCCCCGCGCTACTCCAAGCGGGCGCCACGCCCGCGGAGGGGGTCGCTCACCTGAACATCCCGTTCGCGACGGTCAACACGATCATCCTGGTTCTGTCGAGTGTGACGTGCCAGCTGGGCGTGTGGGCCGCAGAGAAGGGACAGGTCGGCAAGCTCCGGTTCTGGTACATCGTCAGCTTCCTCATGGGCGCGGTCTTCGTCGCGGGGCAGCTGTACGAGTACGCGGAACTGGCGGCTGAGGGCGCGACCCTGTCCGCTAACGCTTACACCTCGGTGTTCTACCTGACGACGGGCTTCCACGGCCTGCACGTCACCGGTGGCCTGATCGCGTTCCTGTTCATGCTGGGACGCACGTACGCCGCGAAGCGCTTCACGCATGAGCAGGCCACCAGCGCGATCGTCGTGTCCTACTACTGGCACTTCGTTGACGTCGTCTGGATCGGTCTTTTCGCGACCATCTACATCATTCGTTAAGGAACGGGATCTCTGTGGTTAGGATCACCGCTTGGCGGCGGCATCCCCTCGCGAGATACGCCGTCCTGATTTTGGCGTTGGCGCTGGTCGGGATGGCATACACCGTATTCGTCCAGGCCAACAGGCCGGCCGACGCGGCGCTCGCGGCAGGCAAGGCAGACCCCGTGGCCGAGGGCAAGAGCTTGTTCGTTCAGCACTGCTCGAGCTGCCACGGCATGAACGCGCAGGGCACCAACACGGCTCCGACGCTGGTGGGCGTCGGCGCCGCGGCCGTCGACTTCCAGATGAGCACCGGCCGCATGCCCGCCGCCAACCCCGGCGCGCAGGCCCCGCGCAAGCCGGTGGCGCTCTGGGTCACCCCGGAGAAGATCAGCAACATCAGCGCCTACGTGCAGTCGCTCGGCGGCGGCCCGCAGGTGCCGACGAAGGACCAGGTCGACCCCGCCAAGGGTGACGCCGGCCGCGGCGGTGAGCTGTTCCGCGCCAACTGCATCCAGTGCCACAACTGGTCGGGTGCCGGCGGTGCGCTCACGCGGGGCAAGTACGCGCCCAACCTGAACGAGGCCACTCCCGAGCAGATCTACGAGGCGATGATCACCGGCCCGCAGGCCATGCCGGTCTTCAACGACTCCACGATCAAGCCCGAAGAGAAGCGCGACATGATCCGCTACATCACCGAGGTCCGCGCGCAGAAGGACCCCGGAGGTTTCGGCCTCGGGCGCATTGGCCCGGTCACCGAAGGTCTCGTAGCGTGGGTGGTGGGCATCAGCGCCCTCGCCCTGGCCGCCATCTGGATCACCGCGAAGAAGCGACAGAAGTCATGACAGACAACGAGCATGAGATCGAGCAGCCGGACGAACGCGTTCCCAAGCGCGTCATCGGCACCCCCCCGCCGGGCACCTCGATGCTCGGTGCGACCGAACACGGCGCGGACGCCGAGCGCGACGTCCCCGGCGTGACGCTCCAGGACGAGGCCAAGGCCCGCAAGGCGGAGAAGATCGTGGCCCTGTGCTTCACGATCACCTTCCTGGCGGGCATCGCGTTCCTCATCTCCTACGTGTACTTCCAGGTGGGCAGCCCCGAGGCGACCGGCCTGTCGAACCTCGCGCTGGGCGGCACCCTGACCCTGGCGGTGCTCGGCCTGGCCATCGGCATCGTGGTCTGGGTCCGCCAGATCATGCCGAAGTACTCGCTGGTGCAGGAGCGCCACGAGATGGCCTCGGCCGCCGACGACCGCGAGGTCGTCGCCGACACGTTCGTGCAGGGCGCCAACGAGAGCGGCTTCGTCAAGCGCAAGCTGCTGCGCCGCACCCTGCTGCTGGCGTCCGCGCCGCTCGGCCTGGTGCCGCTGGTGCTGCTGCGCGACCTCGACAACAACAAGATGCCGGGCGCGAGGTTCCACAAGGAGCTGCGCCACACGGTCTGGGGTGAGAAGACCAAGGAGGGCAAGCCGCTGCGGCTCGTCGTCGAGGGCACCGGCGAGCCGATCAGGGCCGCCGACTTCAACTCGCCCGGCGGCATCCTGTCGGTGGTCCCCGAGGGCTACGAGCACGACCTGACCGCGCTGGCCAAGGCCACGCTGATCCTGATCAAGTTCCGTCCGGAAGAGATCAAGAGCGGCGTGCGCCAGAACTGGACGCACGACGGCATCGTCGCCTACTCCAAGATCTGCACCCACGTGGGTTGTCCCGCCGCTCTGTACGAGCAGACCACCCACCACATCCTCTGCCCGTGCCACCAGTCGACGTTCGACGCCGCCGACGGCGCGAAGGTCATCTTCGGCCCGGCCGCCCGGCCGCTGCCGCAGCTGCCGATCGCCGTCGACTCCGAGGGCTACCTCATCGCGCAGGGCGACTTCAACGTGCCGGTCGGCCCCAGCTACTGGGAACGCGGCGACGCCGAGCGCGCGGCCAGGGAGAAGGAAGGAGGCCAGGCATGAGTGAGCTGAACACGGTGCCGAAGGCCATCGCCGGGCCGTCGAACTATCTCGACCAGCGGCTGGGCGGGGCCGCCTTCCTCAAGCGCAACCTGCGCAAGATCTTCCCCGACCACTGGTCGTTCCTGCTGGGTGAGATCGCGCTCTACTCGTTCATCATCCTGCTGCTGACCGGTACGTTCCTGACGTTCTGGTTCAAGCCGAGCATGCACGAGATCGTCTACGACGGCTCGTACGCGCCGCTCAAGGGCGTGATGATGTCCCAGGCCTACGCGTCGTCGCTGGAGATCAGCTTCGACGTCCGTGGTGGTCTGCTCATGCGGCAGATGCACCACTGGGCGGCCCTGCTGTTCGTGGCCGGCATGACGGTGCACATGCTCCGGGTGTTCTTCACCGGCGCCTACCGCAAGCCGCGCGAGCTCAACTGGATCATCGGCGTGCTGCTGCTGACGCTGGCGCTGGCCGAGGGTCTGACCGGTTACTCCCTGCCCGACGACCTGCTCTCCGGCGCCGGTCTGCGGATCACCGAGGGTGTGGCCATCTCGCTGCCGCTGGTCGGCACGTACATCACGTTCTTCCTGTTCGGCGGGGAGTATCCGGGTGACGATGTCATCTCCCGGTTCTACTCGCTGCACATCCTGCTCATCCCGGGCATCCTGCTGGCGCTCATCTCCGCCCACATGGTGCTCATGTGGGTGCAGAAGCACACCCAGATGCCGGGCAAGGGCCGCAGCAACGAGAACGTGGTGGGCGCGCCGTTCTACCCGGCCTTCATGGCCAAGGCGGGCGCGTACTTCCTGTTCACGCTGGCCGTGATCAGCGGGCTCGGCACGTTCGCCCAGATCAACCCGATCTGGCTGTTCGGGCCGTACACGCCGGCCGACATCTCGGCCGGTTCACAGCCCGACTGGTACATGGGCTTCCTCGAAGGCTCGCTGCGCATCATGCCGCCGTGGGAGATCAACCTCTTCGGCACCGCCGAAGCGGGCACGCTGCCACTGAGCGTGATCATCCCGGCGCTGGTGCCGATGGGCATCATCATGACCGGCCTGGCGCTGTACCCGTTCCTGGAACAGTGGGTCACGGGCGACCGTCGCGAACACCACGTCGTCGACCGTCCGCGCAACAACCCGCACCGCACCTCGATCGGCATGGCGGCCATCACGTTCTACGGCGTGCTGTGGCTGATGGGCGCCAACGACGAGCTGGCGGCCAACTTCCAGGTCAGCCTCAACGCGACCACGTACGTCGGCCGCGTCGCGGTGCTGGTCGGGCCGGTGCTGGCCTACATCATCACCTACCGGATCTGCCTCGGCCTGCAGCGTTCCGACGCCGCCGTCATCGGCCACGGCGTGGAGTCCGGCGTGATCAAGCGCCTGCCGCACGGTGAGTTCATCGAGGTCCACACGCCGCCGGCGGACGACATCGAGGCCCACATGCGCGGCAAGCGCGCGGTGCCGATGCTCCCGGTCGACCAGGACGCCTCCGGCATCCCGCCCAAGGGCATGCGCGGCCCGCTCGGCAAGCTGCGCGGGCGCATGTCCAAGGCGTACGGCGGGGAGAAGATCCCGCTGGACGACGGGCACGGGCATGGGCACGACGACGAGCACGCCGCCATCGGCAGCGGTGACGACGGCGATCGCAGCCTGACGCACTGACCTGCCGCGCCACACACGCCACGGGCCCGGACGACACCTCGTCGTCCGGGCCCGTCGGCGTTCCGGGACCTGGGGCCGGGGTTACGGACTCCGGCCCCACCGGGGTTCTCCAGGCGCCGGGTCGGCGGGGTGTGGTGTGGAGGAGGTCGGCGCGGGTCAGCGGCGCTTGGCCATCGGGGTGTCCCAGCAGGTGATGGGAGGGGTGTGCTGCGGCGCGGGTGGTGCGCAGGGCTCCGGGATCGGTGGGGGCTCTCGGGTGCGGTGCGGGCACGCCCACGGGGTTCTCCGGGCGCCGGGTCGGTGGGGTGTGGTGCGGTGG
>NZ_JABCPZ010000371.1 GCF_013283785.1 Nonomuraea antri | reverse complement strand
CACCCGCCCCGACCGGTACCGGGTGCGCAGGTACGACGTGGCCGCGGGCCGGCTGGCCCCGCTGTTCACCCGGGACAAGAAGCAGATCCCGGAGAACGAGGAGGAGGACATGCGCGGTGCGGGCCGCGCCGCCGTCCGCCATCCGGGGGCCGGCGTCCTGTACACGCTCTACACCCACCAGGACGACCACCTGCACACCCGCGATCTGGCCGCCGGGCGGGACCTGAGCCCGGGCACGCACGCGTTCGTGCACGTGCTGCACCTGGATGCGGTGTGGGCGTTCTGCCTGGATCTGCCCGCGCCGTTCGGGCTGGGCCCGGCGCGGGCGCACACGCTGGCGCTGGTGGGTGAGCGGTTGTTCGTCTTCGACGCCTCCACCGGCCGGCTGGCGCAGGCCTCGACGGAGGAGCTGACGATCGGGCGCAGCGCGATGCTGGGCCCGATGGACGGTGAGGCGTTCGCGGCCGGCGGGGACGGCCGATTGTACCTGGCGGCGGGCCGTCAGGTGGTGGTGGCCGACGCCGAGACGCTGGCCGTGCTCGCCCGCTGGGAGCTGCCCGCCTCGGCCCGCGGCCTGGCGCTCGCGTCGGCCGGTCCCACCTCGCCCGCACCGCTGGGCGAGCTGCTGGCCGGGGCGGGTGAGCAGGTGCTGCGGCTGGACGCCGCCTCCGGCGCGGTGCTGGGCGTCATCGCGCTGCCGGGGTTGCGGGTGCTGCGCCACGCCGAGCTGCGGCCCGGCTGACCACGGCGGCGGCGAACGCGGCGATGACCGGGTGCGGCCGCCGTCCGTCGCCCGCCAGTTCGGGCTGGAACAGGGTGCCCAGGTAGAAAGGGTGTCCGGGCAGCTCGCCGACCCGGACACCGCCGCCGTCAGCGCCGCCGTCGTCGGCGTGGCCGGAGAAGACCAGGCCGTGCTCGGTCAGCAGCCGGTGGTAGGCGGGGTTGAGCCCGTAGGAGCAGACGTAGGACTCCATCGTGGTGTCGGCGCCGACGATCTGCTCGATCAGGGTGCCCGGCGCCAGCCGGACCAGCCCTTCGTGGCCGGACAGGGAGCAGGTCAGCGGCGTGAGCAGCAGGTCGGCGGCGCCGGGGTCGTTCTCGGCGTGCGCGGCGGCGGCCACGCCGCACACGGTGCGCGCGTACTCCAGGAGCATGTGCTGGAAGCCCGCGCACGTCCCGAGGAACGGGATGCCGTGTTCGCGTGCGGTGCGCGCGGCCCGCACGGCGCCTTCCTCGCTGCGGTACGGGCTGCCGGGCAGCAGCCAGATGCCGTCGAAGCCGTCGAGGTCGTGGGTGTCGGTGGTGGGGATCCAGTACGGGTCGAGTGCGATGCCGTCGCGTTCCAGCAGCGCCTCGACGAGCAGTGGGACGCGGGCGTGGGAGCGGACGCCGGGGGAGCGGTCTCCGACGAGGGCGATGTGCATGCCCTCATCGTGGCCGCGACTCCGGTTAAGCGCCAACGATGATTCCTGGACGTGCTATAAGCATCACTGATGGACCCTCATTTGCTGACCACGTTCGTGACCGTCGCCAGGCACGGATCGTTCTCGGCCGCCGCCGACGAGCTCGGCTACACCCAGTCGGCGATCTCTCAGCAGATCGCCGCGCTGGAGTCCGATCTGGGGTTGCCGTTGTTGCGGCGCCGTCCGGTGGAGCCGACGCCGGCCGGGGAGCGGCTGCTGGAGCACGCCGGGCCGCTGCTGCTGCGCCTGCGCGCGGCCCGCGCCGACGTGCTGCGCACCGGCGCGCAGCCGGCGCACGCGCTGACGCTGTCGGCCACGCCGCTGGCGCTGACCGCGGGGCTGGCGCGGCGGCTGGCGGCGGCGCGGGCGGCGCGGCCGCGGCTGGAGGTGACGATCCGCACCTGCGACCGTGATCAGGTGGCGCGGGCGGTGGCGGCGGGTGAGTCGCAGCTCGGGCTGGCCGACGGCATCGCCGCGCCCAGCGATCCGCTGCGGCTGCCCGAGGTGGGGCCGCTGACCAGGATCGGGGTGGCCGAGGAGGAGCTGGTGGTGGCGCTGCCCGCCGATCACCCGCTGGCCGGGCGGGCCGGGCTGCGGCTGGCCGACCTGATCGACGCCCGGTGGCTGCAGACGCCGTTGTGCCCGCTGGAGCGGCTGCGGGCGCTGCTGGGCGAGGGGTTCCGCGCCGCGCTGGACTACCGGGGCGACGACGTGCACACGGTCCTCAACCTGGTGGCGGCCGGTCACGGGCTGACGCTGCTGCCCGCCTCGGCGGCGGGCCGCAGCGGCCAGGAAACCAGCAGCGGCCACGAAACCAAAAGCGGGGGCTGGTGCGGGGTGCCGCTGGTGGCGCCCCGGCTGGTGCACCGGGTAGAACTGCTGCACCCGGCGCTCCCGCCCGGCCCCGCCGCCGACGTCGCCGCCGAGCTCGCCGCCCGGCCGGCCACCGGCCAGGACCAGCCCAGGTGAGTCAGAGCTGCCAGCCGTCCACGCCGCCCGGCACCGGCGCGCCCGGGTCGTACGGCTCGCGGGTGAAGATGAACGTGTTGAGGTCGAGGTGGCCGTCGCCGACCCGCAGCGTCTCGCCCGCGTAGTAGCCGTCGAGCCCGAGCCAGGTGCCGTCGGCCTGGGCGACGAAGCGCGAGGCGCGGCCGGCGCCGCTGACCGGGGTCAGTGACAGCCCGCGCTCGGGCAGCAGCTTGAGCACGTACGGGCGCGGCCCCCAGTGCCACAGCCCGGTCAGGGCGAGCAGGCCGGGGTCGGCGGTGCCGGGCAGCCATTCGCCCGGCAGGCGCGGCTCGTGCTCCTCCAGCAGGTCGAGCAGGTCGGTCAGCAGTTTGCCGCGCACGCCGGAGGTGGTGTTGGCCAGGAACAGCACGCCGTCGCCGCTGTCGGCGTCGGCCCAGACGGTGGCCACGAAGCCGGGCATGGAGCCGGTGTGCCCGGCCAGGACGCGGCCGCGGTGGCGGGTCAGCTGCAGGCCCAGGCCGTAGCCGTCGTTCCAGTCTGCGGCGTCGACGCCGGCCGGTTCGCGCATCTCGGCCAGGGTGTCGCCGGACAGGACGCCGCCGGTGTCGCCGCCGACGAACGCGGCGAAGCGGCCCAGGTCGGCGGCGGTGGACCAGAGTTGCCCCGCCGGGGCCATGGCGACGGCGTCGTGTTCGGGCTCGGGCAGCAGCACGTCGGCGAAGGGGTGCACGGCGTAGCCGGTGGCGTGGGGGGCGCGCGGGCGCGGGGTGGTGTCGTTCATGCCGAGCGGGCGCAGCACCTCGTCCTGGACGGCCTGCAGCCAGGTGGTGCCGCGCAGCCGCGCGACCATCTCGCCGAGCAGGCCGTAGCCGAGGTTGGAATAGTGGAAGCGGCGGCCGGGGCGGTGCTTGAGCTCGCCGGGGCCGACGCGCTCCAGCAGGTCGCCGGCGGGCAGGCCGGGGGTGCGCTCCCACCAGTCGGTGGGCGGCTCGGCGGTCAGCCCGCCGGTGTGCGAGAGCAGCTGAGCCACGGTGACCTGCCCGAACGGGGTGCCGGGCAGGTATTTGCCGACCGGGTCGGCGATGTCGAGCAGCCCTTCGTCGCGCAGCCGCATCACCACCACCGCCACCAGGGACTTGGTGATCGACCCCAGCCGGTACTGGGTGGCGGGCGTGGGCTGCGCCCCGTCGACGCGCCCGCGCCCGCCGAACCAGACCTGCTTCCCGTCGCGGACGATCGCCGCGACCACGGACGGCACCCGGCACTCTGCTTGCTCGACGGCGAGCCTGCGCAGCAGGGCTGTGGCCGTCGTCTGTCCCACCTGACTCATGGGCCCCTAGGGTAGTGCGTCACAGGGGCAGCAGTTCCGGGCCGATCAGCTCGCCCTGGTGCGGCTGCGGGTGGGCCTGGTCGTGGTAGTAGTGGCCGGCGTACCAGACGACGACGTTGGCGCCGTTGATCGATTCGCCGTCGACGAACCGGTTGAGCATGGCCCGGTTGCGCGAGTCGGGGTCGCCGTCGTACAGCTCGGCCGGGTGGTGGCGCAGGAACCACAGGTCGGAGACGCCGTAGGCGTCGGCGGTGCCGTCGAAGGGGCCGGGGTGGATCTGGTAGCCGCGTCCTGAGGACTTGTCGCGCACCTGCCAGTACTTGGCCGGGTGGCGGCGCCGGCGTGAGGTCTCGCGGATGATCGTCACCGGTTCGGGGATGAGGGAGCCGCTCTCGTCGATCTGCTCGACGACGTCGTTGCCGGCGCCCTCGATGTCGAAGTCGAAGCGCCAGTAGGCGTGGTGGCGGTGCACCTGGCAGGTCATCGGGTTGCGGGTGGCGGCGAAGCCGAAGCGGGGGCGGATGGTGCCGTCGTCGCCCAGCCGCCAGTCGCTGGCGTAGCGGTACCAGCCGGCCGCCAGTTCGCTGACGATGCGCAGCTCGCCGCCGTCGTGGTGGAAGGCCACGCCCTGGAAGCCGCCGGCGTCGGTGCCGGGGCGTTCGAGTATGGTGCGCGGCGGCCTGTCGCACAGCCGCCAGCCCCAGCCGACCGGGTCGGTGCCGGAGGCGTTGAAGCGGGTCTCGAAGGAGACGTCGTCGCGGAAGGTGGTGCCTTCCTCGTATTCGACGTTGAGCACGGGCACGTGCGCCTGGCGCAGCATGAGCCGTCCCCGGTGGCGGACGTCGCGTAACTCGACGCCGCCGCCGACGCCGGGGTTCTGCGGCGCGGACGCGCGCGGGCGCACCACCAGCAGGTTCCACAGCTCCGTGCCGCCGCGCAGGACCCGCACCCGCACCTGGTCGGGGCCGCCGTGGTCGGTGAGCGCGTCCACGCCTTCTGGGACGGTGTCCTCGCAGTCGTGGTGCATGCGCGGGTTGATCCCGGACGGCGTCCAGTCGACGGCGCGGCCGAGCAGGTCGACGGCGACGATGCGGTGGCGCAGCCCGGTCGGCTCGCCCGGGGTGTACAGGCCGAGCGTGGGGCGGCGCACGGTGGTGCCGTCGGGGTTCTCCCGGTCGGCCAGCGGCGGCATGGGCCGGTAGACGACCACGTCGTCGCCGGCCGGGAAGCGCGGGTCGGCGCGCAGGATCGCGGCGGCGGCGACCAGCTCTTCGCGGCTGGGCGGCGGCCGGTCGGCGCTGGGCCGCAGCTCGGCGCGTTCGGGCCGGTCGAGGGTGCCGCGCAGCTCGACGGCGCGGTTGCCGACCGGGTCGAAGACGGTGGCGCGGAACGGCGCGTTGTCGCCGGGGTCGTGGCCGAGGCCCGGGGCGAAGGAGACGGCCAGGCGGGCGGGGTCGGCCACGTCGAGCGCGGCCAGCGCCCCCGGGTGCTCGGCGATCGCCTGCCGCAGCCGCTGCGCGCTCAGCCCGGGGCGGGGGACGGCTTCGATGATGACGCGGACGTCGGTGTCCATGCGATGTTCTCCCCGTTCACGTGATTCCTGATGCGACCCCGCCCCGCGCCGTCCGGGGCCGGTACGCGGGCTCATCGATGCGATACGCGGTCGAAGACGTCGAGGATGAGGTCGGTGGCGTCCAGGTGGCGGGCGGTCCGGCCGAGCCTGGGCACCTCGATGGGGCCCGGCCAGGTGTGCCCGCCGCCGTGGACGGTGTACAGGCGCAGTGTCGCGCCGTCGCGGCAGCTTGGCCAGATGCGCAGGCGTACCTGCTCGTCCAGGCGCCGCCGGGTGCCGGCGGCGCAGCCGAGCGCGGCGGCCCAGCCTTCGACCACCTGCTCCACCGGTGGCAGCACCACCAGGTCGGCGAGTTTGCGCAGGTCCCCGGTGGCGTCGCGGAGCGGGTGGCCGCCGTCGTAGGGGACGACGCGGTCGTCGACGCCGTGGAAGGCGACGATGGTGGTGGGGGCGGCGCCGTCGCAGGGGCGTACCAGGTTGACGCCGGCGACGGGGGCGACGCCGGCCAGGCGGCCGTCGAGTGCGCAGATCAGCGCGGTGGACATGCCCGCCCCGTACGACAGCCCGGCGGCGAACTGGCGGCTCTCGTCCACGCACAGGCGTCGTTCGAGGCGGTCGAGCAGGGCCGACAGGAAGCCGGTGTCGTCGGGGCCGCCGGTGTGGGGCAGCGTCCAGGCCAGGCGGCCTTCGGCGGCCTGCGGGGTGGCCACGATGTAGCCGCGCCGGGCGCCCTGCTCGGCCAGGCGGCTGTAGGCCGACTGCTCGGCGGCGTTGGAGCCGAGTCCGTGCAGGTCGAGCAGGACGGGGTGCGGGCCGGGCCCCTTCGGCACGCGCAGCAGGTAGGTGCGGGTGAGCCCGCCGAAGCTCATCTCGTGCCTGCCGGACCGCGGCCGCTCCCCGCCGCCGGCGGTGGGGCCGCAGCCGGAGGTGGGGCGGGGTGCGGCC
>NZ_JABCPZ010000370.1 GCF_013283785.1 Nonomuraea antri | reverse complement strand
TACAATCCATACCGACGACATTCCAGCATCGGAATGCACAGCCCCGTCACGTTCGAGGCCCTCTACAGGCCTTCAGGCACCGCCGAGTGACCTCACCTCAGGTGTCCGTGCTGCGGGGGGAAGCTCAGTTTCTGGCGTAGAAGCGGCCTGCTGGCGCTGACCGAGGGGGCGTCGGGCGGTAGCCCGGGTGGCTTGGCTGCTGCTCGCCGCGCAGGACCAATCAGGTTCTGGTCAGGCTCCTGCTGGCTAGGCAAGGTCGGTCGGTTTGTGACCGGGTTGTCGCTGGCCGGGCAAGCCAGGCCGGCTCCTGGCCAGGGTGTCGCTTGCTGGCCATGCCGGTCTTGGTCGGATCGGTGTTGGGCGGACCGGTGCTGGGCAGGTCGGTGCTCGCTGGACCGGTGCTCGCTGGACCGGTGTCGGTTGGATCGGTATCGGTTGGGCTGGTGTCGGCCGGGTTGTGGTCGGCCGGGTTGTCGCTCGCCAGGCAAGGTCGATCAGGTTGTGGTCAGGTGGCCGCGTGCCCGGGAAGGTCGGTCGGCCTTGGCAAGGTCGGTCGGTTCGTGGCCAGGCTGCCGCCTGTCGGCCACGCTGGTGTCGGTCACGCTGGTGTCGGCAGGTTGTGGTCAGCCAGGTTGTGGTCGGCCGGTTGTGACGGGGTCGGCCGGGTTGTGGTTGCTGGTTGGTCTGGCTGGTGTCGGCCGGGGATGGTTTGTGGTTGGTCGAGCCGTGTTGGCGGGTTGCGGTTAGTTGGGTTGTGCTTGTCGGGTTGTGGGTGGGGGGTCGTTCCATAGGTTCAGGGCCGCGTATGCGGGTTGCCACTTGTTCTGGTAAGCCAGGCGGGCCGGTTCGGGCAGTGTGGACAGCGCCGCCCGGCGGTCTGCGCGCTCTCCCCGTCCAGCATCCACGGCATGATCCGTAACGCGTCCGGTTCGGCCAGGCGGGCGTCGGCCTGGCCGAACCGCCAGCCTTCGCGGCTTGGTGACGATCGTCTGGATGAGGGGCGGCGTCTTGCTCTCCTCGTGCCGGAGATGCGTGGTCAGGCCCGTGGCAAGCGCGTCGGTGAGGTCGGCGAGACGTTCCGGCCCGGACTCACGGTCGGCCGGCGCCGCGTCGATCGCATCGACGAGCGGGTCGATGGCCTTGTGCTCGGTCTCCATGGCGGTCAGGAGCGCCAAGTGGTCGGGACGGCTGGTCGCGGCCTTGCGCTTCGTCCGCCAGAGCGCTTTGTCCTCGGCCAGAGCGCCTTGTCCTTGGCGGCGTGGTGGACGTGCGGGGACTTCTTGAACAGCGTCCAGCCGGTCGCGGCGGCCAGGACGCGCCGGGGGCGTGGTCGATCCTGGTTGTGGCCTTGGCCAGGCGGTCCAGGTCGCGGCGCGGCGCGTCGTGCGCGGCGAGCATCACACGGTCATCTCGAGCTTGCCGCTCATGTTTTCCTCCTCAGGTTCGAGCCGGCGACTCTCCCTTCTCAGGTTCGATCCGGCGACGTACGGACGAGGGTGCGTCAGGCTCGGGACACGGTGGTCACCAGCCGTAGGGGCCGAAGCGGGCCCAGGCGACGAGCGCGGTGAGCACGAACAGGACGGCGGTCACCACCACCCCCGACGCCTCCCCCCGGCGTACGTGCATGACCCCGGCCAGCGCCATCATGACCGCCAGCCCGGCCGCGGCCAGCGGGGTGAGCATCGGTGCGATCCCGGTCGCGGCCGGCGCGATCAGTCCGATCGCGCCGAGCACTTCCAGCACCCCGATGAGCCGCACCGCCGGTGTGGAGAAGTCTCGCGTCCACGGATACCTGCCGGCCAGCTTGTCCTTCGCCTGGACGACCTTCACCAGGCCGGACATGGCGAACATGACGGCCAGGAGCGCCTGAACGACCCACCAGAACACGTCCATCGCGGGCGGTCAGGAAGCGACGGCGGGAAGGGCGCCGAGCTGGCGCAGCTGCGCGAGGACGTCGACGACGCCCCACACCTCGGCGACCAGCCCGTCGGAGAAACGGACGACGAAGATCTCGTTGTACGTGACGGATCTGCCCGTCGGCGGCAGTCCCCGGTATTCGCCCAGGTGGGTCCCGGTGACCGTGTTCCTGAAGACGACCTTGTCGCCTTCGGCGATCATGTCCTCGGTCGAGACGTGGATGTCGGGGAACGCGCGCAGCAGGACGGCCCACACGTTCTTCATCGCCTGCCGTCCCGACGCGTCGATCGGCGCCGGTGCGTGGAAGATCACGTCCGGGTGGACGACGTCGTCGATCGCCTTCGTGATGGCGTCCAGGTCGCCGGTGTTGAGCGCGTCGTGGAAGCCGATGAAGGCCGTCTTGTTGCGTGCTTCCTGATCTGCTGACATGGGTGCCCTCCTGGGTGCGGTGTTGGCGTTCCGGTTGTGTGACCTATTCGCGGTGAAGGTCGTTCACATCCAGGCGACGAACGAGCACCCGCCCAGGGGACACTCCGAGTCAGAGATCTTTCAGCCGCCGGTTCAGCAGTCGCCGTTCCGGGGTGGTGGTGGCCAGGTCGAGCGCCTTCAGGTAGGCGGCCCTGGCCTCGGCGTTCCGGCCGAGGCGGCGCAGCAGTTCGCCGCGGGTGGAGTGGAAGTAGAGGTATCCGTCCAGGTCGAGGCGGTCGACCGCGCACAGGGCCGCGGCGGGGTCGCCGGCCTGGGCGAGCGCCACCGCGTGATTGAGCTCGACCACCGGAGAGCCGGTGAGCTCGATCAACCGGCGATACAACCCGGCCACGCGCGGCCAGTCGATCCGCTCCCGGGTCTGCAGCGAGGCGATCATCGCCTGGACGACGTACGCGCCGCGCCCGCCCGTCGTGATCGCCCGGTCGAGCACCGCCCGTCCCTCCGCGATCAGCGGCAGGTCCCAAAGCGAACGGTCCTGCTCGTCGAGCAGCACCAGGTCCTCGCCGGAGAAGCGGGCCCGCCGCCGCGCGTGGTGGATCATCATCAGCGCCAGCAGGCCGTGCGCCTCCGGCTCGTCCGGCATGAGGGCGGCGAGGACGCGTCCCAGGCGGAGGGCTTCCGCACCGAGGTCGACGCGGCCGCGGTAGCCCTCGTTGAAGATCAGATACAGGACGGCGAGCACCGCGTCGAGACGGTCGGGCAGCAGCCGCGGGCCGGGCACGGCGAACGGGATGCCGGTCGCCTTGATCTTGGTCTTGGCACGGGTCAGGCGCCGCTTCATCGTCTCCTCGGAGACCAGGAAGGCGCGGGCGATCTCGGCCGTCTCCAGCCCGCCGAGCGCCCGCAGCGTGAGCGCCACCTGGCCGTCCAGCGGCAGCGCGGGATGGCAGCAGGTGAAGATCAGCTCAAGCCGCTCGTCCTTGATCGTGGTGGGTTCGAACGCGTCCATGACGGCCTCCGGCGCCGGCAGCAGGTGGATCTTCTCGGCGAGGGTCCGCTCCCTGCGGATCCGGTCGATCGCCCGGTTGCGGGCCGTGGTCACCAGCCACGCGCCCGGATTGTCCGGTACGCCCGCAGCCGGCCAGCGCTGCGCCGCGATCGCGAACGCCTCCTGCGCGGCGTCCTCGGCCCGGTCGAAGTCGCCGAGATAGCCGACCAGCGAGGCCAGGACGCGGCCCCACTCGTCCCTGAAGACCTCCTCCAGCGCGGTCAGAACCGCCCCACCGGCCTGATCTCCACCACGCCGCCGAGCCGCGCGGCCGGGACGCGCGCCGCGACCTCGATCGCCTCGTCCAGATCGGCCGCCTCGATCACGCAGAAGCCACCGAGCACCTCCTTGGTGTCGGCGAACGGCCCGTCGGTCATCAGCGTCTTGCCGCCGGCCACCCGTACGCTGGTGGCCGTCTCGACCGGCTGCAACTGCGCGGCGGTGACGCAGCGGTCGTCGTCGGCCAGCGCCAGGTACTCGGCGAGCATCGTCTCGCGCTCCACGTCGGACAGCGACTCCACGTAGCCGGGCGGGGTGTAAATCAACAGGGCGTACTGCATGCGACCTCCGGAGTCAGCGGGCTCGTGTGGACGACGAACGAGCGGCGGCGCAGGGGACACCACGGTCGCACAACTTCCACCGAACCGGGGCCGCGGGCTTGCGTACCGGGGGCCACGCGCGGCTACGCGCCCGGGCCACGCGCCTACGCACCCGGGGCCACGCGTTTACACACCGGGATCCCGCGTCTACGTACTGGGACATGCGTCTATGTACCGGAACCCCGCGCGTCTACGCACTGGGACTTCGCGCGTCTACGCACTGGAGCCCGCGCGTCTACGCGCCGGGACCGCGGTCTAGGTCGGCCTGCTTGGGCCCGTCCCGCTCCTGCCTGACCGTGCTGGGGCGAGCCAGCTTGACCTGGTCCCGGGCTTCGCCGCGTCCCGCTCGCCCTCTGCCTGCTGGGTTCCGGCATGTCCCGCCCGGCCTGACGGGGTTACTTGCTGGACGTCGCGTCCTGGACGAGGAGTGAGCGGAGCCGTTCGTACGTCGGGGCCAGTCGGCGCAGGCCGGCCGCCAGCGCTGCGTCGTCGCCCGACATCAGTGGGCCCTGCAGCCCGCCCACGATCCTGGCCTGCTGAGCGGCGACCGCCGCGGACGCGCCGAGCCCGAGCGACGACAGACACACCGCCAGGTCGTTGAGCCGGCGGGCACCCACCCGGACCGCGAACGCCTGCCACACCGTCCTGATCTCGGGATCGAGCCCTTCCACCACCAATTGGGCGGTGCGCTCGGCGGCCTCGGCCTGGCCCAGCGTGCCGGGCGGGACCGGCAGGTCCGTGCGGCCGGCCAGCCAGGCCAGCCCGGCGGGCAGCGAGCGGCGCAACGCCTCCTCCGGGCTGACGTGCTCGCGCCGGGTGAACGCGTGCCGCATCCGGAACGGCCGCTCCAGGTACGCGATCTCCTCCGCCCGCCAGGACGCGATGAAGGCGTCGGCCGTCAGCGTGGCGTACGGGTAGCCCTGCGGGTCGTGCACGAGCACGCCGTCATCGTCCACCTCCAGCACCACCAGGTAATGGTCGGCGCCGACCGCCTGGCCGGAACCCGGCTGGTACGTCAGCAGCCCGAGCTCCAGCGGCCCGGCCAGCACCGGGCCGTCCTGGCAGGCGTGGCGCAGCCGGTCCAGAGCCTCCGCCGGCGTGCCGCCGTCCGTGCGTTCGCAATCCCATCCGAGCAGGTTGATCGCGGCGTCGAGCCCGATCTCGGGGTCCCAGCCGTACGGG
Organism: Nonomuraea antri; assembly: GCF_013283785.1. Lineage (GTDB taxonomy): Bacteria > Actinomycetota > Actinomycetes > Streptosporangiales > Streptosporangiaceae > Nonomuraea > Nonomuraea antri. Next base: position 1,215 of record NZ_JABCPZ010000370.1, on the reverse strand, counting down.
TCGAACAGCGGCAGGCGGCCGCCGATCAGCTGCATTCCGTAGGGCGAGCCGGTCAAGACCTCGATCACGGCCGGTGACGGGGCGTGGCCGTCGAGGATCATGGCCAGGGAGTTGGCGTAGCAGTACGGCCCGGAGCCGACATAGGTGAGGGACATGAGCAGCACCGTGCCGTCTGACACGGTGTCAGGGTCAAACCGGCTCGATCTGGGTGGCTCCAGGGCGAGGGTGGCTCTACTCCCAGGGGCCGGCTCCGGAGCGGCTGGTGTCAGGGGTGCTCGGCTTCGGGACCGTCGTGTTCTGGACGGTCGGCTTTGGGATGGCGGGCTTCGGAATGGCCGGGTACGGAATGGCCGGCCTCTGGATGGCCGGATTGCGAGCGGCCGGTTGTAGGGCGGCCCGCTTCGGGTTGGCCAGTTCCGGAACGGCCAGGTTCGGGGTGGCCGGTTCCAGAACGGGCTGGTTCGGGATGCACAGTTCCGGAACGGCCCGGTTTGGGCTGGGCGGTTCTGGATGGGTTTGGTTCGGGGTGAGCGGTTCTGGACGTGGTCGGTTCTGGGCGGGCGGCTTCGGCGGGTGGCCGACATGTGGCGGGTTCCTCGGTCAGGAGGAAGAGGGCGCGGGTGAGTTCGTTCACGACCTCGTCGAGGCCGGCGTCCACCCAGCCCGCGCACCAGTCGTGCAACAGCCCGTTGACGCTGCCGATGAAGGCGGTCGCGGCGAGCGCGTAGTTGCGGTGCGGCACCTCGCCGCGCGCGGCGGCGGCCTCCGCCTCCGTACGGATCAACTCGACCCACCGGGACCGGCGTGACAGGCGCTGCTCGTCCATGCGCGGGCTGATGCCGACGATCTCGGTGAACGCGATGCGCAGGCGGCGGGGGTCGGAGGTGACGTCCGTGGCGTAGGCGCGGAATACGGCGGCCATCCGTTCCAGGGCGGGCAGGCCGGCGGTGGCGGCCATCGCCTGCTGGACGGCGGCCTCCGCCCAGTCGTTGACCTGGAGATGCAGGGCGGCGAGGACGTCTTCGAGCGCGGCGAACTCCTCGTAGAACTGGCGGGTTGACAGGCCCGCGCGCTCGCAGAGCAGGGCCACGGTCGTGGCGCGGTAGCCGGGGCTGTCGCCGAAGAGTTGCAGGGCGGCGTCGAGGAATCTGCGGCGACGTTCCGCGTGCCGCTCGGCCGCCGACTTACCGGCGTAGCGCCCACCCGCCTTGCCCC
>NZ_JABCPZ010000036.1 GCF_013283785.1 Nonomuraea antri | reverse complement strand
GCGTTCAGGCAGGCCCGCCACCAGGCTTCCTGCCGCACAGCCACCGCCACCTGGTCTTCCGACCCGACCTCTCCGTCCGCCATGCGAGGGCCCGCCACGCGAGGGCCCGCCACGGAAGCGCCCGCCACGCGAGCGACTCCCCAACGCGAGCGCCCCACAGGAGCGGCTCCTGCCGTGAGGGCAATAGGTGCCACCAAGGAAAGGAGGAGCCCGTTGGTGCGTATCGCCCGGGTCACCCCGTCGACGGGTGGGCTGATAGAACCGACCGGTGAGTAATACCGTCGAGCGCACCGATATCGGCGAGGGCCTGCGCCGCTGGCGGGCCGTCCGCCGGGTCAGTCAGCTGGAGCTGGCCACCCTGGCCGGCACCACCCAGCGCCACCTGAGCTTCGTCGAGAGCGGCCGCTCCCAGCCTGGACGCGCGCTCGTGATCCGCCTGGCCGAATCGCTCGGACTGTCGCTGCGCCAGCGCAACGACCTGCTCGCCCTGGCCGGCTACGCACCCGTCTTCACCGAATCCAGCCTGGACGAGCAGGCCCTGGCCCCGGTACGCACCGCGATCGAGCAGATCCTGCGCGGCCACCAGCCGTACCCGGCGCTCGTCGTCGGGCCGTACGGGCGGGTGGTGGCGGCCAACGACGCCGTCGAGGTGTTCACCGAGGGTGCCGCGCCGGAACTCCTCCGGCCTCCGGTCAACATGTTGCGGCTCATGCTGCACCCGGACGGCATGGCGCGCAGGATACGCAACCTCGGCGAGTGGGGCCGGCACGTGATCGACGCCCTGCGTGCGAGCGCCAGGCGCAGCCCCGATCCGCGCATGGACGACTTCGTCGACGAACTGGCCGCCTACGTCCCCGAGGCCCCGGTCGGGCCCGACCACCTCGGCTTCGCGGTGCCGATGCGACTGGCGTCCGCGGACGGCGAACTGCGCCTGATCACCACGCTGACCTCGTTCGCCACGGCGACGGACGTCACCGTCGCCGAGCTGCAGCTGGAGGCGTTCCTGCCCGCCGACCAGCCGACCGCCGACCTGCTCAGGACGCGCGCCGAGCGGCGCCGAACGACCGCCGGACGGCCACGCTCCGAGTAACCGAACCTCCCGGCACCGCTGAACGCGACTCCAACGGTGTTAAGACATCGCCCGTCCGTCCACACCGCCAGGCGTCGTCAAGGGCATCGCGGCGTGCGACGACTTCTGCATTCCCTTCCTGTACATGCCGGACCAGAACCTCGGTACCGTCTCCACATCGCTGTTCCAGTTCACGAGTACCATTCTGGTGATCGTGCCCACGCCGGCCGTGTTCCTGCTGCTGCAAAGATTCATCTATAACGGACTGACACAAGGCGCGACGAAGTGAGGCGAAGAACCGCATGAAGGCACCGCTGCCGCTGACCACGGTGATCCGGCCGTACGCGTGGGGATCGCCGACCGCCTTCCCGGCCATGTTCGGCACCCCGGCGACGGGGGAGCCGCAGGCGGAGCTGTGGATCGGCGCCCATCCCGGCGCTCCGTCGACCGTCGACGGGGTGGCGCTGGGCGAGCTGATCGGGCGCGACCCGTACGGGATGGTGGGCGCGCGTGGGGTGGACGCGTTCGGGCCGGTCCTGCCGTACCTGCTGAAGGTGCTCGCCGTCGACGCGCCGCTGTCGCTGCAGGTGCACCCCACGACGGCGCAGGCCGAGGAGGGGTTCGCCCGCGAGAACGCGGCCGGCGTGCCGATCGACGACCCGGCGCGCACCTACAAGGACCCGTTCCACAAGCCGGAGATGGTCTGCGCGCTGACCGACTTCCACGGGCTGTGCGGGTTCCGCGCCCCCGGCGACGCGGCCGGACTGCTGGAATCGCTGGGCGTGCCTGAGGTCGGCGAGTGGGTGCGCGTCCTGCGTGCCGAACCGGCCGGGGCCGCGCTGCGCACGGTGTTCGAGCAGATGCTCGACCCGGGCGCGCACGAGATCCGCGCCGCCGTCGAAGCGGCACTCACCGGCCGCGCCGACGACCACCCGGACCTCGCCGTCTACGCCGACCTGGCCCGCGCCTGCCCCGGCGACCCCGGCGTCACGGCCGCGCTCCTGCTCAACCACGTACGTCTCGCCCCCGGCGAGGCCGCCTTCCTCGGCGCCGGCGTCCCGCACGCCTACCTGGGCGGCGTCGCCGTGGAGGTCATGGCCAACTCGGACAACGTGCTGCGCTGCGGGCTGACCCCGAAGCACATCGACGTGCCTGAACTGATGCGCGTGGTCGACTTCGAGCCGGCCCGGCCGTGCCTGGTCCCCGCCGACCAGGGGGAGCCCGGCCGGTACGGCTACCGGCCGCCGATCGCCGAGTTCGGCCTCGTCCGCCACGAGCTCGCCGGGGACGCCGAGCACCCGCTGCCCGCCGGTGTGCCGCAGATCGTGTTGTGCGTGGAAGGGGCGGAGATCGTCCTGGAGGCGGCGGAGCGGGTGACCCTGCGGCCCGGGCAGGCGGCGTTCCTTCCCGCCGGCGCGACCGGCGCGCGCCTGTCGGGCACTGGCACCGCCTACCGCGCACTCCCGCCGGGCCTGCTCCCCGCCTCGAACGCGTCCAACGTCGCGAACGTCGCGAACGTCGCGAACGTCGCGAACGTCGCGAACGCCTCGGACGCCTCGGACGCGTCCACCGCCTCCAGCGCGTCGTCGTGAGGCCCGGGCGGGATCCGGCCGGCCTGCTCGTCCGCGGCCTGACCCCGCCGCCCCTCCTGATCGACCTGCTGGCCGCCGGGACGTGGCGGCACCCGGGCGACGCCGTGATGCGCGAGGTCATGCCCTGGTTCGAAGATCCCCTGATCTTCCTCACCGACCTCGATCACATGCGCGGGGAGTCCGGCGCGCTGGACCTGTTCGCCGACGACGAGCGGTCGGCCGAGGTGTTCCGCGTGGCCCGCGGCAGCCTGGCCGGCCCGGTCGAGCTGCCCTGGCTGGACGTGGAACTCGCCTTCCTCGTCGCCGTGAACCGGCTGGCCGGGGACGACGTCGCCATCGCGTTGGACTACCGCGGCGACCCGGCCGATCCCCGTGTCGTCGCCGGTGACTACTGGACCAGCCCGGACCGCTGCTTCCGCTGGCGGGTGGTGGCGCCGACGTTCAGCGCCTTCGTGACGGCACTGGGCCTGCCGTCGCCGCCCCGCCGACGTCCGCCCGGCTGACCGCCGCCGTCACGCGTCGTCGGTGTTCGTCCGGCTGACCGCCGCCGTTTCGCGTCGTCCCGCGAGAACCCGCGTCGTCCCGTGAGAAACTCGCGTCGTACCGTGAGAAACTCGCGTCGTACCGCGAGAACCCCGCGTCAGCCCGAAGACGGCAGTTCGTCGGCCGCGGCGCGCAGGCGGCGGGCCGCCTCGCCCAGTTCGGCCAGGTCGGCGGCGGCGGCGAAGCTGAGCCGCACCAGGTTGTGCGGTGGGTCGGCGGGGAAGAAGCGGCTGCCGCGATCCACCGCCACGCCATGGGCCCGCGCGGCGGCGACCACGGCGGTGTCCTCGTGCCCGTCGGGCAGGTGGACCCACAGGTGCAGCCCGCCCGCCGGGTGGCGGCCGATGCGCCAGCCGGGCACCTCGCGGGCCAGCGCGGCGGCCAGCGTGGCGGCGCGCTCGCGCAGCGCCCCGGGCAGCATGCGCAGGTGACGGTCCCAGGCGGGGCCGCTGATCAGTTCGATGGCAGCCTCCTGCAGGGGGCGGGCGGTGAAGAAGTCGTCGACGTGGCGCATGCTGCGCAGCCGTCGCATGACGGGGCCGCGGGCGATCACGGCGCCGATGCGCAGGCTGGGCGAGGCGGGCTTGGTGAGCGAGGTCAGATGGATGACGGTGCCGTCACGGTCGTCGACGACCATCGGACGTGGCGCCGCCTGGTTGTGGCTCAGGTGGCGGGCCCAGTCGTCCTCGATGACGAAGGCGCCGGCGGCGCGGGCGATCTCGGCCACCTGCTCGCGCCTGGCCGGCGGCAGCACCGCGCCGGTCGGGTTGTGGTAGGTGGGCTGGCAGTAGAGCAGGCGGGCGCCGGTCATGGCGAAGGCGTCGGCGAGCAGGTCGGGACGCAGGCCGTCATCGTCGATGGGGACGGGCAGCGGGCGCAGCCCGGCGGCGCGGGCGGCGTGCAGGGCTCCGGGGTAGGTGGGTGCTTCCATCAGGACCGGGCCGCCGGGGGCGATGATCGCGCGGAACAGCATGGACAGAGCGCCCTGGCTGCCGCCGGTGATCAACACGTCGTCCGGGCCGATGGTGCCGCCCACCAGGCCGGCGAAGATCGTACGCAGGGGCGCCAGGCCCTCGGTGGGCGCGCGATGCCAGGCGTCGGGACGGCGGGCCGCGCGGGCGAGCGCGGCCTGCAGGGCTCGGACCGGCTGCAGGGACTCGTGCGGGTAACCGCCGGCCAGGGAGATGACCCCGGCCTGCTGGACGGGGGAGGGCTCGGGCAGCGCTTCGACGTCGCGCCCGGCCAGTGCGACGGCCTGCCAGGAGGTGTCGGCGGCCTGCCGGGTGGCGCGGCCCGGCCGGGCGGCCACGTACGTGCCGCTGCCGGGCCGGGTGATCACGGCTCCTTCCGCGGCCAGTTGCGCGATGGCGCGGGCGACGGTGGCGGGCCCGACGCGATGACGGCGGGTCAGGTCGCGGCTGCTGGGCAGCCGGTCGCCTGGCGCCATCGTGGCGATCGCGGCGCGGAGCGCGGTGGCGAGTTCGTCAGAAGTGCTATTCTCCGACATGAGAGATGATGATAGTGCTTCTGAGGGTCGGCCGGGAAACGCTTCCGGCCTCTGTGCGGGTCGTGCACTTCGACGACGTCGGCTGCGGCCTGCCATCCGCCCCGGTGCTGGCGGCCGTGCTCGGCTGAACGCCTTCGCCCTGGGAGGAATCGGCGGCGGGCCGGCGACCGATCCGCCGAGGGGCTGCCGGCGTTCGATCTCACGGTGCGCGCCGAGGGGCGGGCATGCTCCGAGCCGACCTGCCCCCGTTGTGGCGGGAGCACGGGGCGCGTGTCGCTCGCGCCGACCTGGACCAGCCCACACCAGAACGGCGAGCTGGGCCATGCGGGTCTTCAGGGAGCGGTTCGTCGGACGCCACGGTCTTTCACCGCGCTCGTACCGCCGGCTCCTGGGCTGCTTCCGCTTCCTCCCGATGCGCCGTCACCCCCGTGTGGTCGGCGCGGACCGTCAAAGCGGTGGCGAGGTTCGACAGATGCTTGTCATGGTCAGGGTCGTTCGCATCCTGGGTAGCCAGCCGGTACGAGACGATGGCGTCCTCGATGTCCGCTTGCCTCTTGGTACGCAGGAACCGAGTGAGTAAGGCGAAGCCGAGCAGGGACGACAGCGACGAGCGCTCGGCAGTGTCTTTCGCGGGGACGATGCGCAGCGCCTCGCGCCATGCCGCGACGGCCTCGTCGAGGTCGGTGACCACCTGGGTGCGCTCGTGCCGCGTCACCAGCGTGGTGCCGAGGTACCGCAGGAAGAGCGCCCGCTCGGGATCGTCCGCGGAAGCCGCGTCCACGGCCTGTCTCGCGGCGGCTACCGCCTCATCCATGTCTGTCACGTCCCTGGTCGCCGCGAACCGGAACAGGAGCGCGACCCGTAGGTTGTTCCAGACCATGGGCCGCTCCGGGTGATCATCAGGGACGGCGTCGTGAAGACGCCGCCAAACGCTGAGCACGCGTTCGACAGGCGGACGCCTTCCCGGGCCGCCCGCTCTCACCAGCAGGTCGGTGGCCAGGTCTATGGCCTGGGGGAGCGCGTCGAGCGCGTCCCTGCTCGGCAGAGACTCGTCTCCCGCGATCAGGCGCTGGGCGAACGTCCAGATCATGATGTCCCGGTCGCGACGACTCTTCGGACCGATGGCCCGGTAGCGGTACCTGTGGAAGCGCCCGAGCACGGAAAGCGCCTCGAGGTCCGGGCGTTCATCTCGGTGACCGGCGGCGAGGCGGCGAGCGTGCCAAAGCGCCAAGGGAGCATGGACGTGCGAATAGTCCCCCTCGGAATCGACCCGCTCGAGACATCTCCTCAGCGCCCTTATCGATATCTTCCTCAACATCTTGTCTCCGGGCCTGTCTGTCGAGTGCTTTTCGTGAGGCGCTGCTCGGTGGACGCTTCAGCCATTCTTCCCGATGCCACGTACGAGATCGAGTGCCGTAAAGTGAGACTCGATACTACGGATGAATCATGGCATCTCGGAGCATTCATGAACCCCCGGTTGGTCATCTTCGACAACGACGGCGTCCTCGTCGACAGCGAATCCATCGCCCACCGCGTGCTGTCCGGCTATCTGACGGAACTGGGATTCCCCTTCACCCTGGAAGAGTCCTACCGGCACTTCCTCGGGAACGCGGCCCGTACGGTCCACACGGTCGTCGCCGACCGGTACGGCGGCACGCTGCCCGCCGACTTCACCGCACGCTGCAACGAGCGGGTTTTCGCCGCATTCGAGCTGGAACTGCGAGCGGTCCAGGGCGCGTCCACGGTCCTGACCGAGCTGCGGCGCCGCGGCATTCCCTACTGCTTGGCGTCGTCGTCCGACCACGCCTGGATCGACCTGACCCTGGAACGGACCGGACTGCGTCCCCTGCTGCCGCCCGAGGTGGTGTTCAGCGCCCAGGACGTCGGCGGTGTCGGCAAACCCGCCCCCGACCTCTTTCTCCACGCCGCCGCTTCGTTCGGCATCGACCCGCGTGACTGCCTGGTCGTGGAGGACAGCCCCAACGGGGTCAGCGCGGCGAGAGCGGCCGGCATGCCCGTCATCGGATACACCGCCCTGACCCCGGAAAGCTCCCTCACCGGAGCGACGCTCTTCGTCCAGCGTTTGACCGGAATTCTCGACCACCTGGTTCATGGCCATTGATCGGAAGTTGGCTGGCAGAATGACGATGGTTTTTGGCGGGTTTCCATATTACTGAAATGTTCGCTTGCTGGGACCATGCATTCATGACCCCTTCGAATGCGGCGGTGCTGCCAGAGAACGCTTTTTCGCCCCGCCGGTTGCTCGGGGAATAAGTGGTTTCGCTGAAGGAAACGACGTGGCACACCACCCGCCGGAACGGCCGCTGAGCAGACGCCGAGTGTGGCTGCTCGTGACCATAGGGCTGGCGCTCGTCCTACTCGTGGCGGTCGGGTTCGTCGCCGGTGCCTTGAGAAAAGAGGGATGGGCAGGCGAGCCGGGGACGCCGCCCATCGCGACGGAAGCCGACGACGACCACCCCCGGGACCAGGACACGGCCGGCGCCAAGCTGCCGACCGTCGACCGCGAGGGCTATCGGAGGCTTCCCGAAGGGGTGGCCGACCCCGCGCCGCTGGTGGAACGAGAGAACCCGAGAAGCGCGCGATACGGCGTCACCACGCTGATCCCGGCCTGCACACTCCTGACGCTCGCCGACCTGAAGAAGCACGGCCTCCTGCTCGCCCCCGACGTGCTGGGAGACGCCTACCAGCGGTCCGTCTTCGACGGCAGCGGCCACGGGCCCGTGGACCGGGGAAGCGAACTGTTCTTCCAGATCCAGCCGCCCAACTTCTGCCAGTACCTCATCCGGCCCAAGGGCCTGGTGAAGATCGAGGTGTTCCAGGAGACGTACACGAACCCCTCGGCGATGGTGTACGAGTTCAAGAGGTACGACGATCGGCCCCCGATAGGCGAAGTATCGATACGACGAGCCACCGCCGACCGAGCCGCCGGCGGGACCACCTACTCCAGATACGCTCTACGCCTGGGAAGGACCGCCGTGCGGCTGAGGATGTCGCTGCCGTCCGATGCCAAGGCCCGCAGCCTTGAACAGGCCCTGCTGGTGACGGTCGCGGAGAACCTGAAACGGCGTTCCGCCCATGCCACGGGAACCAGCCACATCACCTACGACAGCCCGCTGCTCACCTCGGCGCCGGCCGCCCCGTGCGCCGTCCTCCGGCCCGACGATTTCCGCGCTCTGTTCCGCCGGCCGCCGGCGCCGTTCGCCGAGGAGGGGCTCGGCTCGGCGGTCGGCCGGATCGACTTCAGCATCGGCACACACATCTCCGACGCCAGCGAGTACGCGTACACGACCACCCGATGCAAGCGGTTCACCGGCGCGGACTCCGTCGATCGGCACTCCCTCAGCGTCACCGTCACCGGCTATACGGCCGATGCCGCCGCCCAGCATGCGATGACCGTCTGGAGGGCGATGGAAGGCGGCAAGCCGCTGCGGCGCGCGGAGGCGTACTGCGTGAGCACCGACCAGGCGCGGGCGGCGGGCACGCTGATGATCCGCCAAGGACGGTTCGTGGCGGCCTTGTCCATGGCGGACCCGAGCCGTCCCCGGGGGAGCTTCGACCCGATGCAGCGGTGCGAGGCCCTGCTCGGCGTGGCGGCGCGCGTGGCGAACCGACTGAACGCCTCCCGCCACTGACCCCGGGGTCATCCAGCCACTCGGGTGTCGCCGGCGGTCAGTGTCGCGGGATGCGTGGTTCGTCGATGATGTACAGCCAGGTGCCGTCGGGTTGGCGTCTGGCCACTTCGACCGAGATGCCGGAGCTGGTGGCGTCGCCCGAATCGCCTGAGGTGAAGCTCCATTCGCTGATGATGAGCGCGATGTCACCACAGATAAGGATCCGGCGTGCTTCGCTGTCAATCGTCGGGGAGTCGGCGAGCATGGCGGCGTACATCGTGCGGATGGCCTCGCGCCCGCTCACCGGACCCGCCGGCGTATGGAAGACGGCGTCCTTCTCGTAGAGCTCGCTGAGCGCCGCCGCGTCGCCGGAGTTGAAGCGCGCGGTGAAGATCGGGTTGAGATCGGGCATGCGGCGACGCTACGGAACCTCGCGCGCCCGGTCTTGTAAGGAATTCACCTGCCGCACACACCCGCACGGCAGCGCGGCGCGCACGTACCGGCTCGGGCTCGTGCCGGTGAAGGCACGCAGGTCGCGCGCGAAGTGGGCCTGGTCGTGATAGCCGGCCTCGAACGCCGCCTGCTCCCAGCGTCCCTCGGCCCGGACGCGCCGCAGGGTCCCCCTGAGCCGCAGCAGCCGCGCCAGCGTCTTGGGCGGCAGGCCGAAGGAACGCCGGAACATCCTGACCAGATGCTGCGAGCTCCACCCCACGTCAGCGGCCACCGCCCCGATGGGAACCCGGCCTCCCGACTCGACCAGCCGCGTCCAGGCCGACAGCACCCCGGGAGCGACCGCGGGCCCCCGCACGGTCCGGTCGGCCCAGAAGCCCCGCATCGCGGCGAACCGCTGCTCCCAGGTACGTGCCTCTCCGACACGTTCCGCCAGCTCCGCCCCGGATGCGCCGAGCACCTCGCTCAGCCGGTGCGACGGGGCGGCGAGCTCGCCGAGGCGCCCGCCGAGAAGCCGGTGCGCCTCCGGCAACGTCAAGGTGAGCGAGGCCCACGCCCGACGGCCGCGCACCACGGGAGCCGCGGCGCGATACATCCGTCCGGCCGTGGTGACGAACCCGTCCGACGTCCCTCCGGTGAGGTCGACCACCAGCGACACGGTGGGCTCGGCCGGCACGATGAGCGCACCGGGCCACTGCGCCGTCTCGGTGCCGGTCAGCCGGATCCCCTCGCGCGTACCGCCGGCCACGAACCGCTTCGCCTCGACGTCCATGCGTCGATCATCTCCGAGCGCCGGATTCAAGGTGCGGGCCTTCAGCCCGGATGTACCGGCTGGAGGAGTTCCTCGCTGCCCCGGGAGACCATGACCCGGCCGCCGGCGCCGTACGTCATCTCGACCCGGAACTCGGCGAGCTGGTCGCGTACCCGCTCGGCCATCGCCTCGCCCGCGGCCAGATCCGCACGGGTCGCGAACAGCGTCGTCGTCAGGATCGAGCCGTCGTCCAGGGCGATCGCCTGATAGCCCAGCAGGCCGAGCGCCTGCTGGAGGCGATCGGCGAACTCGACGTCGATCTTGTTCATCAGGTCCGCCACCGTTCCCTCGCCGATGCGGTAGCGGCGAATCATCATGTACATCGCATACCTCCTCGGTTCGCGCCGGCGACCGGAACGTCGGTCACCACGTGGTGCCCGCTCGACGTCCCGGCTAACGCGGGTGAGTCATCGTCACGTGCGGGGCGTGCCACGGCGTAGGGCGTGTTCCCCGTTCGATCGGGTCGCCCCGTTCTCGGGATGCGACGCGTGAGGGGACGCGGCGAGCTGGCCGACGAGGGTGGCGAACGGCATGTCGAGAGCCGCGTAGACGTCGTTCGCGATCGGATCGGCGTTGTCGGCGAGGGCTTCGACCATGAGCGCGGCGTAGTCGCTGACGATCACGCCGCCCTGCTGCATCCGCAGGAGGCCGGTTTCGCGTTTGGTGCCCCAGAAGGTGCCCGAGGCGTCGACGGCGGCGTAGGCGTCGAGGCCCGCGCCGGTGATGGCCAGGGCGGGCAGCGCCACGCACACCTCGATCGAGACGCCGGCGATGATGATCTTCTTGCGGCCGGTGGCCTCGATCGCGGCGCGGACGCGTTCGTCGTTCCAGGCGTTGACGACGCTTCGGTCGATGACCTGCCCACCGGCGGGGAGCGCGGCGGCGAGCTCGGGGATGAGCGGGCCCCACATGCCGTCGGCGGCCGTGGTCGTGGCGATGACCGGCAGGCCGAGGAGAGTGGAGGCCCTGGCGAGGGCGGTCACGTTGTGCTTGAGGTCCTGGACGGTGATGTCGCGGACGCCGGTGAACAGGCCGATCTGGTGATCGACCAGCAGGACGGCGGCGTTGTCACGGGTGAGCGGCTCGTGGAACTCGTACATGGTGCCGTGCCCTCCGGTTTTAGTCGGTGTGCTTGCGGATGAACTCGCCGATGCGGGCCATGGACTCGCGGGCTTGGGGGAGGAAGGAGGTGAAGTGCTGCCAGATGTGCGGTGCCCCTTCGGTGATGACCAGGGTGGCGTCGGCTCCGGCGCGTTTGGCCGCGCCGTACAGGCGGATCGAGTCGTCGTGGACGACCTCCTCGGTGCCCACCTCGATCAGCAGCGGCGGCAGCGCGGTGAGGTCGGCGAACAGCGGCGAGACCGCGGGTGCGGCGGGGTCGGCGCCCTGGAGGAAGTCGGCGATCGCCCCTTCGAGACCTTCGCGGACGATGAACGGGTCGCGGTGCCGGCGATTCCACAACGAGGCGCTGGAGAGCGTCAGGTCGAACACGCCGGAGATTGTCACCCCGGCGGCCGGCAGCGGGAGTCCCTTGGCCCGGAGATCGGTCAGCAGCCGCAGGGTGAGATAGCCGCCGGCCGAGTCGCCGCCGACGGCGATCTTCCCGGGGCGGGCGCCCTGGCGGAGCAGGGCGCGGTAGGCGTCCAGGACCGCGTGCGGCGCGGCGGGGAAGGGCCGCTCGGGCGCGCGCGGGTAGTCGAGCAGGATCACCCTGGCCTGCGCCTGGACGGCGAGCTTGGCGCCCCATTCACGGTGGTTGGCCGAGCCGCCCTCGAAGAATCCGCCGCCGTGCAGGTACAGCACCACCCGTTCCTGGTCGTGCGTCTCGGGAATGACCTGCAGGCCGCTCAGGCCGTCGCCGCCGGTCCAGGGGGTGATGGTGACGTCGCCCGGGACCGGGAACCGCTCCGCCCAGCGCACGTACTCGTCACGGCGCTGCTCGCGCGGGTCGCGTCCGTCGTCGGGGGTGGTGCCCGGATGCATGTCGGCCAGCAGCCGGTGGGCGCGTCTCATCTCGGCCGGCATGGCCGGATCGGCCTCGTGCAGCGCCAGCACCTGCTCGACGTGCTCGCGTGGCGGCACGGCCGGCAGGAACGCCTCGGTCATGACGACTCCTGTCCGGGGAGGAGAACGGGCTTGATGACGGTGCCCGCGGCCATCGCCGCCGCGGCGGCCGTGATGTCCCGCAGGGGATAGGTGGTGATCAGTTCGTGCACCGGCAGGGAGCCGTCGGCCACGAGCCGGGCCGGCGCGGGCAGGAACCGGGGCGGGTCGCTGCGGCCCTCGACGATGCCGACGACCCGGCGGCTGTTGTTGACCAGGTCGGCGACGTCCAGGGGCGCGGTGGTGCCGAACGGCGGCGCCCCCACCACCCCGGTCATGCCGCCCGTGGCGGTGGCCTGGACGGCTTGCCGGAACACCGCCGGGACGCCGCTGCTCTCCAGGACCCGGTCGGCGCCGCCCCCGCTCAGGCCGGCGATCCCGGCCACCACGTCGGTGCGGGTGGCGTTCAGCGCGCGCGTGGCGCCGAGCTTGCGGGCCAGGCTCAGCCGGTCGGCGTGGCACATCCCGACCGCCTCGACGCCTACCAGGACCTCCGCCGGACGCGGCTCGTCCAGCTCGACCTCGGCCGGCGAGAACTCGCCTCCCGGCGCCGTGACGACGGCCGCGGTCACCTTGCGGCGCCCGGTCATGAGCGCCTCCTCTCGTGAAAGTCGCCGGTCATGAGCGCCTCCCCTCGTGAAAGTCGCCGGTCATGTGACGGGGATGTCGGCCAGCAGCGGGGCCGGGTCGTAGGGCAGCAGCACCACGTCCAGTTCGATGGCGACGCGGTCGCCGACGGTGGGGAGCCGCAGGCCCGGCAGGACCGGCGGGCGGATGCCGAACCCGCCCAGCGAGATCTCGCCCGTGGCGGTGAACGCGAGGTGCTCCTCCTCCGACAGCGGATCGGGCGCCGCGCCCCGCCAGCGCGTCTCCAGCTCGATCGGGCGGACGAACCCGTGCAGGTCGAGCTCGCCGTGCAGGACACCGGCGGTCTCGCCGGTCCGCTCCAGCCGGTCGGCGGACAGCCGCATCCGGGGGAAGGCGCCGGTGTCCAGGTAGTCGGCGGAACGCAGGTGCGCGTCGCGGGCGGGGACCCCGGTGCCGATGCCGTCCAGGTCGACGTGCACGGTCACGCGTGGCCGCTCGATCCCGTCGGGGAAGGCGATCGTGCCGTTCACCCGGGTGAACCGGCCACGCACCCACCCGGCCCCGCGGTGGACCGCGCGGAAGTGCACGCCCGTGTGCCAGGGGTCCAGGTGCCACAGGCGGTTGCCGATGAGGCGCTCGGTCAGGGAAGCAGCCGTGCTGAGCTCGGTCATGGGGATCGGCCCTCTCTCGTGCCCGTCCGGTCAGGTGGTCTTGGTGTGCTCGCGGACGAACGCGCCGAGGTTCTCCATCGCGGCCCGAGATTCGGGGACGTTCGCGTGGTAGATCGGGTACACGTGCGGCATGCCCTCGCCGCTCTCGAGGGTGGCGTCCACCCCGGCCCGCCGTGCGGCCTCGACGAAGAGCGCCGAGTCGTCGTACAGGATCTCCTCGGTCCCGACCTGCAGCAGCAGCGGCGGCAGCCCGGCCAGGTCGCCGAACAGCGGTGAGGCGAGCGGGTCACGCGGGTCGGCGCCGCCCAGGTAGGAAGGCGCGTAGGTGCTGAGCACCTCCGGCAGGACCCCAGGAGACCGATGGACGCGGCTCTCCCTGCTGGGCACGCTGTTGGTCAGGTCGGTCCAGGCCGACATGGCGACCACCGCCGCGGGCAGCGGCAGTCCGTGCTCCCGGATCGACAGCAACGCGGCGAGTACGGCGTTGCCGCCGGAGGAGTCGCCGACGAACGCGATCTGCTCGGGCCGGTGGCCCTGTTCCAGCAGCCAGGCGTAGGCGTTCCTGGTGTCGTCGATCGGCGCGGGGAAGTGGTGTTCGGGTGCGCGGCGCCACTCCACGCTGTAGAGCGTGGCCTCGGTGAACCGGGCGATGTCGGTGCCGAAGCCCCGGAACTGGCGGGTCGAGCCCAGGTGGTAGGCGCCGCCGTGCACGTACAGCACGATCCGGCCGGCGTCCGACTCAGGGACGGCGATCCGTAATCCCGGCAGTTCCGCGACCTCGTCGATGACCGCGTCGGCGGGCACCGGAAGGGCGAGGCTCTCGAACCGCTCCCGCTGCGCCTCGAGGCCGGCCGGCCCTTCGGGCTCGAACGGCAGGAACCGCACCTCGTGCAGCCTGGTGTAGATCTCCAGCATGGTGACAGCCATGAACATCCCCTTCTTCTCGGTCCGGCGCGTGGGTGTCACGCCGGACGTTCGGCCTGGTCGGCTTCCCGTCCAAACGGTAGGAACCCGGCCCGGGCTCCAGGAGGACCACAGGCGTCACGATGGGGACCGTCCGCGCCACGTCCGGCCGCTCCTCCGTCACCGATGGCGGCCGCCGAGCCGGCCGGGGCCCGGTCAACGCTCGGTGGCCGTCGCGCGGCGGACGGCCGCGGGCCCCTGGCCGTGCCAGCGCCGGACCGCACGCCGCAGCGCGCGGGCGTCGCTGTAGCCGACCTGAGCGGCGATGACGTCCATGCTCAGCGCGGTCTCCCGCAGGAGCCTGTCGACGCGTCGCTGCTGCATCAGCTCGACCTCCGCACGCCAGCTGGTGCCTTCCTCGCGCAGCCGGCGCTGCAGCGTACGCGGGCTGAGCGCGAGGGTGCGGGCCACCCGCATCAGGTCCGGGGGGCCCGCGGCCAGGGACTTCTCGAGCACGGTGTGGAACCGGTCCATCCAGCCGAGGACGTGGCGGGCGGTGATCACCGCCATCTCGGCGTGGCGGTCGAGGATCGCCGCGAGCACGGGATCGGCGCCCGGCAGAGGCGCGTCGGCGTCGGCCTCCGTGAAGGTGACCGACATGACGCCGGTGCCGAAGTCCACCCGTCGCGTTCCGCAGAGCTCGATCAGGCGGCGGTGGCGCCGCGGCGCCGGGCCCGGCAGCCCGATGTGCGACGGGCGCACCGGACGTCCCGCCACCGAGCTCGCCTTGGCCACCAGCAGCGCCGCGAACGCCTCGGATATCAGCGGGTAGCTCGGATGAACCGGAGCGGCTGCGTGCCAGCGGACGGTCACGCCCGTCACGTCGCGTTCCACCAGGAACTTGTCATCAGGAGTGCCGAGGGCAGGCATGTGACGACTGGCGCTCCGCAACGCCTCGGTGAGGGTGGCGGCGAAATCGAACTGGTATTCCCACACCCCCATCGCTCCCGGCGTGCACAGCTCGAGCACCCGCTCAGCGCCGCCCGCCGCCCAGATCAGGTCGAGCGACGCCTCCGCGATCCGGTACACCGCGGTCGCCGGGATCCGGATCCCGTCCTCGTGCAGCACGGTCAGCCCGGGAAGCAGCCTGGCCTGAGACCGGTCCAGCCCCGCCGACATCGCGGCCCTGAGCCACACCCGCGCCGGGTAGGGGGCGGCGGTGATCACCCCAGCACCGCCGCCCCCATGGTCCCCCGGGCCGCGGGGACCGTCAGCGGGCGTCGCCATCCACCCGTCCCGGCGAGACGGCGGGGCCATGCTGACGATCAGGTCCAGGGGTGTTCACTCGGATCATGAGGCATCTCCACCGGATCCACGCACACACGCGTTCTCTTTCCAAGATCGCATGTGGGATATGCGGGACGGCTGCAGGAAAGCTGCAACGGCACCGGGTTCAGCGCCGGAGGGTGGCGAGCCAGCCGGTCAGCAGGCGGTTGACCTCGTCGGGGCGCTCCTGCTGGACCCAGTGGCCGCAGCCGTCCAGGAGATGGGAGCCGGACAGGCCGGGCAGGGTGGTGGGGTAGGCGTCGATGGCGTCGGACATCCAGGTGGTGGAGGCGTCCAGGGCGCCGCCGATGAACAGGGACGGCTGCTTGATCGGGGCGCCCCGGTGCGGGGCGAGATCCGCCCAGTCCCGGTCCATGTTGCGGTAGCGGTTGAGCGCGCCGACGATCCCGGTGCGCTCGAACTCCCCGGCGTAGACGTCGAGGTCGTCCTCGCTCAGCCAGGCCGGGAGGACCCCCGTGGGGAAGCGGTCGCGCAGCCGGCCACCGTCCCGGGTGACGAAGTGCGGGTCGCGCTCGGACGGGGCGGGCATGGTGTCGGCGGACAGCGCCGCGTAGAGGCCCGCGAGCCAGCCCCGGACGTCGGGCTCGATCTCCGACTCGGCGCGGCCGGGCTCCTGGAAGTAGGAGACGTAGAACTCCTGCTCGGGGCCGCCGATCCGGCCGAAGACATCGCTGGGGCGAGGGCCGCCGGGCGGCGCGTAGGGGACGCTCAGCAGGCCGACGGCGCGGAAGACCTCGGGATGGAGCAGGGCGGAGGCGGCGGCGATGGAGGAGCCCCAGTCGTGGCCGACGATCACCGCGTTCTCCTCGCCGAGCGCGCGCACGACGGCGACGTTGTCCGCCACCAGGTCGAGCATCCGGTAGGCGTCGATCGCCGCCGGCTTGGCGGAACGGCCGTAACCGCGCACGTCGATCGCCACCGCCCGGTGGCCGGCCGCGGCGAGGGCCGGGAGCTGGTGGCGCCAGGAGTACCAGAACTCGGGGAAGCCGTGCACGAGCAGGACCAGCGGGCCACTGCCCTGCTCGACCAGGTGCAGGCGCCCGGCCGGGGCCTCGACGATGCGGTGGCGGAGCTCGGCGGTCGGCTCGGGTGGCACGGGCTTCTCCTCGGTTCGCGGCGGACGCGGCTACCCATCGATCATGCGGCGCGGCGCCCGCCCGGCGCGACTCGCCTTGCCATTCTGGCAAACTCGCAGGACAGAGCGATGGAGCGGCACGGCGGGAAGGAGCGGAAAGGTGGCGGTGGACGACGTGGACGGCACACTGGCCGCGATGGGATCCCGGTTGCGGGCCGCGCGCGAGCACCACGGCGCGACGCTCGCCGGTGTCAGCCGCGCGACCGGCATCTCGACGAGCACGCTGTCCAGGATCGAGACCGGCCGGCGCAAACCCACCCTGGAGGTGGTGCTGCAGCTGTCCAAGGAGTACGGCGTCTCCCTGGACGAGCTGACCGGCACCACACCCACGGCCGAACCGCGCACCCGGGCGCCGCTGAGCTTCGGCGACGACAAGGCGGTGCTGCCGCTGACCCGGTACGTCGGCGGCCTGCACGCCCACAAGCACGTCCTGCCCGCCGTCGAGGACCCGCCCACGCGGCCACGTCAGGTCTCCCACGACGGCCACGAGTGGCTGTGCGTCCTGTACGGGCGGCTGTGGCTCGCGCTCGGCGACCAGGACCTCATCCTGACCCACGGGGACGTCGCCGAGTTCGACACCCGCACCCCGCACGGGGTGACGAACGCCGGCCCCGGCGGTCCGACCGAGTACCTGATCATGTTCGGGCCGCAGGGCGAGCGCCCGCGGCCGCGCACCTCGGCCCGCCTTCGAAACAGACGCTGACCATACCTCGCCCAAGCCGCCGCGTGAGGTCCGGCGGGTAGGTCCCGATCATCCGTTGGATGGCAAAAGGGGCCGGGGGACGTCATGACCGCTGATCGCTACCGAGAGCCGGCCGAGCTGCCCTTCGAGGGCGGATACCCGACCGCCGAGACGACCCGCGCGCTGGATGAGGAGCTGTTCTTCCAGCGCGCGACCCAGGTGTACCTGTGGGCTCTGCCGGCGATGAACATGTACGCGATGTGCAAGAGCCTGGGGGAGTTGTCCGGCACCGGATACAACGTGATGTCGGTGTTCGAGAAACGGCTCAAGCCCAACACCCTGATCACCACCCCGAACTCCGACGTGATCTACGGGCTGGCCTTCGCCGACCTCAGCCGGACCGGGCCCCTGGTGATCGAGGCGCCGCCCCGGCTCCAGGCGCTGATGGACGACTTCTGGCACCGGCCGCTCACCGGCCCCGTCATCGACGGCAGGCGGTACCTCGGCGACGTCGGCATCCCCGGCCCCGACCACGGCGAGGGCGGCCGGTACCTCCTCGTGCCCGAGGGCCACGAGGAGCAGGTGGACACGCGGGACCACTACGTCTACACCAGCCGCACGAACGGGGTGTTCGTCTTCGTGCGTGGCTTCTTCACCTCGGTGAAGGACCTGTCACCCGGCGTCGACTCGGTGGAGAGCATCACGATCCGCCCACTGAGGGGTGAGGCCGTGCCGATGGTGTTCCCGCACGTCTCCGACGTCCCCGCGAACGCGCTCTTCCCGGTCGACGGGACCTATTTCGACCTGCTGGAGGAGTTCGTCCAGAAGGAGCGGGTGGACGCCGTCGACCCGTACATGCACGGCATGCTCGCCGCCCTGGGCATCGCGAAGGGCAAGCCGTTCCGGCCCACGGCCCGGCAGCGGGAGCTGCTGGACCTGGCCGCCCGTACCGGCCGGCGGATGGCCAAGAACATCGCGGCCGGCCGCGACGGCGCCGACAAGGCGCACACCGACGTGGACGCCAAGGCGCACATGTTCATCAACCACTACTCCATCAGCACCGGCATGATCACCTCCATCGTCGGCATGGGCGCCAAGTACGGCAACGCCTACAAGGACGCCGACGGCGACCACCTCAGGGGCGAGCACGTCTACCGCATCGACCTGCCGCCCGACCCGCCCGCCTCGCTGTTCTGGTCGGTGACCGTCTACGACGCGGACACGGCCGGCGGCGTGGACGCGCCGGGCCAGGTGTACCCGTCGCTGAACGGCATGAACGACCTCGACCGCAACGACGACGGCTCCATCACCCTCTACGTCGGCCCCGAACCACCCGAAGGCGCCAAGAACTGGCTCAGGTCGGTGCCGGGTCGCGGCTGGTTCAGCCTGTTCCGCTTCTACGGCCCCACGCGGGAGTTCTTCGAGCACGAGTACAAGCCCGGCGACTTCCACAAGGTCGAGGGTGCGCGGTGAGCCTGGGCGCAGCGATCGGGGACCTGCTGCCGTCCGCGGTCGGCGTCGCGCTCAGCCCGGTGCCGATCATCGCGGCGGTGCTGATGCTGATGTCGCCCGCCGCGGCCCGTACCGCCCCGGCGTTCGCGCTCGGCTGGATCTGCGGGCTGCTGGCCGTCACCACCGTGGTCGTCCTGGTCGCCGATCCGGCGAAGGCGGGAGAGGAAGGCGGCCGTACCTGGACGGCGATCGTCAAGCTGCTGCTCGGCGTGCTCTTCCTGGTGATGGCCGTCAAGCAATGGCGATCACGGCCACGCGACGGCCAGGAGCCGCGGATGCCGGGGTGGATGGCGGCCGTCGACCGGATGCCCGTGCCTCAGGCGTTCGGCCTGGGTGCGCTGCTGTCCGGGCTCAATCCGAAGAACCTGGCGCTGGCCGTGGCGGCCGCCCTGGTCATCGCCGAGTCGAATCTCACCGTGGGAGGCACCGCCGCGGCCGTTCTGATCTTCGTCGTCCTGGGCAGCCTCACCGTCGCCGGGCCCGTCCTGGCCTTCCTGCTCATGCGCGACCGGATCCGGGCGCCGCTGCTTTCGGCCAAGGACTGGCTCGTCGCCGAGAACGCCACCGTGATGTTCGTGGTCCTGCTGCTCCTCGGGGTCGTCATGATCGGCAAGGGGCTGGCAGGGTGGTGACCGTCGGCTAGACGGGTCCCAGGTCCCACAGCCGGGTCAATGACCTGCCCCCGTTGCCCTCGTATTCCGCCGTGAGGACGACGGTTCTGTCCCCGAGTCGTCCCAGCGCCACTCCCACAACGCGGCCAGTTCCTCCACCGCGTCTCCGCCGGTGATGCGAATCCGTACGTCCACGTCCCGTCCTTTTCGCTGTTCGGATCGTTCGGACAGAGCGGCCTTGAAACAACGAAGCCACTTGCCACTTTGATACAGATGCGAAAGGCGGAGGTGATTATCGCCGGAAATAGCTGTTCGAGAGAACGCGTCCAGGACCCCGATCCAGGAAGCAGCCCTCAGCTCCTCTCTCCTGTGATCCCACCCAGGCGGTGAAGCCCTCGACCGGGTCGAGCCCGTTCCTGCGCATGTGCAGCGGCAGGTCCGGGGCTTGCGTCGTCGTCTGATCCGTACGGGCCCTTGTCCTCGGGTGCGGTGCCGAGGACAAGGGCAGGGGCAGGGCGGCTCAGGGCTGGGTGTCGAGCCACTCCTGGAAGGTGGGTCCGGCGAGCTTGGCGTGCGGGCCGGGTAGGAAGGCGCCGCCGGCGGCGAGTTCGGCGTCGGGCATGCCGGAGCCGTCGACGGCGACGACCTTGATGCCTCGGCGGGCGCCGAGGAGCCGGGCCGCCTCGGCCAAGATCTCCTTGCGGGGTCCGGCGATCTCGGGGATCGGCGTACCAGGCGCGGCGGGGGCGGTGGCCAGGTCGACCAGTTCCTCGGCCACGGTGCGGCAGGCCACGAGCTGAGTGGGCAGCGCCGGAAGGTAAGCGACGTCGCCCTGCCGCCAGTCCAGGAGCCGGCCGACGAACTCGTGGAACTGCGCGGACCGCAGGATGCGGACCGGGATCGGGCCGGACAGGAGGAGCTCCTCGTGCACCTTCTTGGCGGCGAGGAAACCGGCGGTGGACCTGTCGGCGCCGATGATGGACGCCATGACGATCCGCGCGACCCCCGCCTTCTGGCCGGCCTCGTGCAGGACGCGGGCCGACGTGCGGAAGAACTCCGTCGCGGCGTCCTGGTCGGAGGAGTGCCACGAGGCGACGTCGATGACGGCCGCGGCCCCGGTGAGGGCTTCGGCCAGGCCCTCGCCGGTGGTGATGTCCACGCCGGTGGCCCGGGACATCGGTACGACCTGGTGCCCCCTCTCGGTGAGGACGTCGACGACGTGGCGGCCCAGCCGCCCGGTGGCTCCCGCCACCGCGAACCTGATGCTGCTGCTCATGCTGTCCGCCTTCTTCACTCGCTGTAGTTCCGGCCGGGAGGCATGCCGGGGATCGGCTTGGCGATGAGCGCGGCGGGGGTGAAGAAGCCGATGTGCGCGATC
The DNA here is from genome assembly GCF_013283785.1 of Nonomuraea antri. Lineage (GTDB taxonomy): Bacteria > Actinomycetota > Actinomycetes > Streptosporangiales > Streptosporangiaceae > Nonomuraea > Nonomuraea antri. The sequence goes on along the minus strand of NZ_JABCPZ010000036.1, from coordinate 42,176 downwards.
GCCATGATGAGCGACCACATCGCCTTGTCGTCGTAGTGCGCGGACGCTCTCGCGTACAGCTCGTCGGGGACGCGTTCCCCCGACGGGTTCGGGGTGAGGACCGCCTCCACGAGTTCCAGCGCCACGCGTTCGGCGGCGGTGAAGCAGGTGGCGTCGCGCCAGGTGGCCACGGCGGTGATGCGTTCCTCCGACTCCCCGCGCCCGCGCAGGTTCCCGGTCTCCCGGACGGCGAAGTACGTGCTGCCGAGCAGCTGCCCGGCACGCAGCTGCAGCAGGCCGATGGTCGTCGGGGGGATGACACCGTTCTGGAGGGCTTTGTGCAGACCTTGGCCGACTTCCGCCATCTCGGGGAGGAAGGGGAGGGGGTTGGGCATACGCGACCGCTGACCGGTCGCCGGGGACGTGGACATGGGAGGGCTTTCCCTTCTCGCTCTCAACCTGACGACCACGAGACGTCGGCGCCCCGGTTCCCGTAACAGCGCGGCCATGTGACATAGGCCATCCTTCCCGCGTGTTACGAAGCGGTGGGGATCGACGTCTTGTGCGTATGGCAGTGCTGAGAACGAACAGGCAGGAGCGGGACGTGGCCACCGAGGCGTTCGTCGCTCACCGCAACCTGCTGTTCACCGTCGCCTACGAGATGCTCGGCTCGGCCGCCGACGCCGAGGACGTCCTGCAGGAGACCTGGCTGCGCTGGGTGGACGTCGATCTCGACGCCGTCCGGGAGGAACGCGCCTACCTGGTGCGGATCGTCACCCGGCAGGCGCTGGACCGGCTACGCGTGCTCGGCCGGCGCAAGGAGTCCTACGTCGGGCCGTGGCTGCCCGAGCCGCTGCTGACCGCGCCCGACGTGGCCGAGGACGTCGAGCTCGCCGAGAGCGTCTCGATGGCGATGTTGCTGGTGCTGGAGACGCTTCAGCCGATCGAACGGGCGGTGTTCGTGCTGCGCGAGGTGTTCGACCTGGATTATGACGAGATCGCCGAAGCCGTCGGCAAGAGCCCGAACGCGGTCCGCCAGCTCGCCTACCGGGCGCGGGCGCACGTCGCCGCGCGCCGGCCACGCGGCAGCGCCTCCCCGGCCGAGACGCGGGCCGTGCTCCAGGCTTTCCAGCGAGCGGTCGAGACCGGTGAGCTGCAGAGCCTGCTCGACGTCCTCGCGCCGGACGTCGTCGCCCTGAGCGACGGCGGCGGAGTCAGACACGCCCTGCCGCGGCCCGTCGTGGGGATCGGCGACGTGGCTCGCCTGCTGGCCCTCGGCTGGTGGAAGCGCGACGCGCAAAGGTCGGTCGAACTGGTGCAGATCAACGGCGGGCCCGGGCTGCTCGTGCGAGCCGACGGCGAGATCGACGGAGTGGTGGCGGTGCGCGTGGAGAACGGCTACGTCACCGGCGCCTACCACGTGCGTAATCCCGAGAAGTTGTCGCGGGTGGCGCGGGAGACCGCCGTCACCCGCTGAACCCGGCGAGCCCGGCCCCTGCTCGACGTCACGGGCTCTGCTGATCGGCGCCGGGCGTCACTTCCTCCCTGGACGGCAGAAGCAGGCCGGGAGCCGTGGCGGGCAAGCCGAACGAGGCGGGATCCACGCCGGAGGCGGCCCGCAGATCCACCTCACCGCCGTCGAACCGGGCGCCTTCGAAGGTGACTTCGCTGCCGTTGAATCGCGCCGCGCCGAAATAGGCCTTGCCGTTCAGAAAGCGCGCCTGGTCGAACCAGACCTTGCCGCCACCGAACCGTGCGCCGTGGAACCAGACCTCGGCGCCGCAGAAGTCGGCCCCGAAGGACACCTCTCCGCCGCGGAACTGCGTGCCAACCAGCCAGATCACGCCGCTGGAGAACTTCGCGCCCTGGAACGACAGCTCGCCGCCGATCAGCTCCATGTTGGACAGGACCACCTCGCAGCCGGAGAATTCCGTGTCGTGGAACCAGACGTTTCCGTCGACGATCTGGGCGCCGTTGAACATCAGCGTTCCCGATGAAAGCCGCACGCCGAAGAAGGGGACATCGCAGTCGATCACGGCGCCGGTGAAGTCGAAGTCGTGCCCACGCCACGACGGTCCCGCCGCCAGCCGCAGGCGAGCACCGATGAGCCCCCAGATCGTGCGTCTGACCTCCGCCATCGACCGCAGCAGGAGCCGATGTTCCACCGAGGCGTCCGGCTCGGGGCTGACCTCGTAAGGCATGCGCAGGTAAGCGCACAGCACGTCGATGCAGGTCTGGCGGCCGCCGGCCCAGTCGTCGGCCAGCGCGGCCAGGGCGTGCACGCCGGCCAGCCGTACCGCGGCCGCGTCGTCGCCGAGTTTGTCGCTGGCCTTGTCGAACCGCTCGGTGTACAGCTTGGCCTGCTCGCGGTTCTCGCCGGCCTCGGTGACGCGTTGCTTGCGGTAGGCGACCACCAGCGCCACCACCCCGCCGATGCCGGCCACGACGGCCAGCGAGATCTTCACGATCTCCAGCACCTCGCCCGTGCCGGGCTTGATCGCGGCCAGATCCACCGGGCCCAGCGCCGACAGGATCAGCGTGATCAGGCCGGCGGCCACGGCGCCGGCCAGCACGATGGTGGCGGCCAAGGCGACGCTGATCGGGACCAGCCGTACCTGGAGTTCGGCTCGGCGCTGCCGTCGATCGGTGGTCCGCGCGGCTCGGCGCAGGCGTAACCCGCTCACGATCCCCAGACTGCCCGACCGTGCCCCGGCGCGGTGCCGGATCACCGGGAAACGCGCCGGACCGGAGCGCCGTCCCGCGGGCGATGCGGGACCGAAGACCCGTCCCGTCCTTCGGATTTCAGTGACACAGGGCCTGGTTCGGCCAGGACGGCACGTGTCTGCGCCATTCTTCGTCGGTCAGGTCGGCCCTGGTCGCGGCGCAGACATGTGCCGCGGCGCGCGTCACATCCGTGGTCCAGCGAAGGACGTCGCCGGTCACGCCGCCGGTCAGCAGCCCGCCGGGGACGTAGGCCACGCCGGCCAGGCCGGTGCTCGCGGTGAAGGTCACGGTGGCCGAGCGGCTTCGGACGTCCCACAGGCGGACGGTCTTGTCCAGCCCCGAACTGGCCAGCTCGCGCCCGTCCGGGCTGAAGGCCACCTTCAGCACCTCGGCGGTGTGCCCGGTCAGGACGGCGAGCCGCGTGCGGCTCCCGGCGTCCCAGAGGCGGACGGTCTTGTCGTCGCCGGCGCTCGCCAGCGTGGCGCCGTCCGGGCTGAACGCGACGTCGCGCACCACACTGGCGTGGCCGGTCAGCGGCCCGCCGAGCGGCCTCCGGGTCGCCACGTCCCACAGCCGCACGGTCGTGTCGTGCGCGGCGGTGGCGAGAAGACGCCCGTCGGGGCTGAACGCGACACCGGTGACCGAGTTGGTGTGGCCGGTCAGGGGGATGCCCACCTGTTCGCGTGCCGCCACGTCCCACAGCCGGACCGTATTGTCCATGCCGGCGGTGGCGATCAAGGCCCCGTCGGGGCTGAACGCGACTCCACGGACCCAGCCGGTGTGACCGGTGAGCGGATCACCGAGCGGCTCGCCGCTCGCCGTGTCCCACAGGCGAAGCGTTCCATCCCAGCTGGCGGTCACCAGGAGCTTTCCCCGCGGGCCGAACGCCATCGCGCGGACCTCGGCGGTGTGCCCGGTGAGCGGAGCGCCGAGCGGCCGGTTGCCGGAGACCTGCCACAGGCGCACGGTCCGGTCGTCGGAGGCGGTGCCCGCGACGCCGCCCGGGGTGAACGCGACCGCGTACACCGCGTCGGTGTGCCCAGGCAGCAGGGTCGTCCGCAGCCGCCAGATCAGGACGGAGCCGTCGGAGTCGCCGCCGCTGAGCGCCGAGCCGTCGGGGCTGAAGGAGATGTTGAACACGCTGCTCGTCGAGCCGATCAGCGGGGTGCCGAGCGGCCGACCGGTGGCCACGTCCCACAAACGGACCGTCTTGTCCCAGCCGCTGCTGGCGAGGATCCGGCCGTCCGGGCTGAACGCCACGCCGTAGGTGACGTTGGTGTGCCCGCTCAGCGGGTCGCCCACCGGCGTCCTGGTCGCGACGTCCCACAGCCGCACCGACTTGTCGCCGCCGGTCGAGGCCAGGAGCCGGCCGTCCGGGCTGAACGCCACGCCGTACGAGACGCTGGTGTGCCCGGTCAGTGGGCGGCCGATCGGTTTCCCGGTGGCGAGGCGCCACAGCCGCACCGTCTTGTCGTTGCCGGAGCTCGCGACCGTGGAGCCGTCGGGGCTGATCGCGATCGCCGTGATCGGGCCGCTGTGCCCGGTCATCGGCATTCCCACGGCCAGTCGGGTGGCGGCGTCCCAGATCCGCAGCGTGCCGTCGGCGCCGCCGCTCACCAGCAGGCGCCCGTCCGGGCTGAACGCGACGCCGGTGACGACTCCCGTGTGGCCGGTGAGCGGCGCGCCGATCCCTCGGCGTCCGGTGACGTCCCACAGGCGCAGGGTCTGATCGGTGGAAGCGGTGACGAGCATCGACCCGTCCGGGCTGAACGCCGCGCCGTTCACCATCGCGGTGTGGCCGGCGAGCGGCGGGCCCAGCGGCTCGTGGGTCGCGGCATCCCACAGCTGGACGGCGCCCTTGTCCGCCGCGGTCGCCATGACCCGGCCGTCCGGGCTGAACGCCACATCGCGAACCTCGCCGCCGCGGCCGGGGACCCTGATGGGCAGCGCCACCGCTTGGGTGCTGATCAGGCTGTTGCGGGTGTCAGGCAGGTCCGGCGCGATCCGCCACGCGGCCAGGCTGAGCTGGGCCGCACGCAGCGGATCGACCTCCCGCAGCGCCGTCGCCTCGGCGACGAGCTGGCGCGCGACCGCCCCCCGGTGCGCCTCGCGGGCGTCGTTGCGCTGAATCACGGTGATCACCGTCGCGGCGGCCAGCAGCGCCACCACCACCGCCGTGATGACCCGGATCCGCAGGGCCCGCCGCTTGCGCACCCGGATCCGCTTGTCCCGCAACCGGACCGCCTCGTCGAGGAACTCGCGTTCGCCGGCGTTGAGCGCCGCGGCGTGGTCCGGCAGATCGGCCCACGCCGTCGCCTGATCGAGTTGAGCGGCACGGTAGAGCAGCTCGGGATCGCGGTCCGCGGACCGCCAGACCTGAGCCGCGTCGGTGAGCCGGCGGTGCAGCACCAGCCCGTCGCGGTCGTCGGTGAGCCAGCGCCGCAAGCGCGGCCAGGCGCGGATGAGCGCCTCGTGCGCGACCTCCACGCTCTCCTCGCCGATCACCACCAGCCGGGCCGTCGCCAGCCGGTCCAGCACCCCGGTCACGGTCGCCCGGTCCGCGACCGTGGCCAGCTCGGTGTGCGCGGCCCGCCGCCGGGTGTCCTCGGTGCCGTCGCCCAGAGCCGTCAGCCGGAGGAACACCCGGCGAGCCGCGTCCTTCTCCGCGTCGTCGAAGTCGGCGTAGGTGCGCTCGGCGGTCTGCGCCAGCGCCCCTTGCGCGCCGCCGGAGGCGTGGTATCCGGACTGGGTCAGTACGTTGCCGCGCCGGCGGCGCCAGGTTTCGAGCAGGGCATGGGACAGCAGCGGCAGGCCGCCGGGCTCGTCGGCGATGTCGGCCAGCAGCGTGGCGATGAGTTCCCGCTCGACGTTCAGCCCGGCACGCAGCGCGGGCTGCGTGATGGCCGACCGGAGCTCGTCTTTCGTCATCGGCCCGATGAGCGCTTGGGCGCCCTGGTTGAGCACCTCCGCCAGGCCGGGATGCGTCGCGCAGTGGCCGTAGAAGTCGGCGCGGATTCCCAGCACGACGGTGGCCACCCGCTCCGCGCCGAGTGCCGCGTCCAGGAGCTCGTCGATGAAGGCCGCCCGCTCGGCGAGGTCGGGGCACAGGGTGAACAATTCCTCGAACTGGTCGACCACCAGCAGGACCCGCTTGTCGCCGCCGGGGTCGGCGAGCCGCAGCGTCCGATCGAGCCAGCCGGGTTCGCCGTGGCCGGGGGCATCGTGGTCGGGTGCGCTGTGGCTTGATCCGCTGTGGCAGGGTGCGTGCCCGGCCCAGCCGGCCACGGCGCCGGCCAGCTCCTGCATCGGCGATCGGGTGGGGGTCAGGAGAATCCACGACCACTCGTGCCCGGAGAACGCCGGGTGCGACCGCGACGCCGGCAGGAGCCCGGCGCGGATCAGCGAGGACTTCCCGCTGCCTGACGCGCCGAACACCGCGACCACGGGCGTCCCGGTGACCAGATGCACCACGTGCTCGACCAGCCGCTCCCGGCCGAAGTACCGGTCCACGTCCTGCGGCCCGTACGCGGCGAGCCCGAGATAGGGCGCGGCGGAGTCGCCCCCGGAGCCGCTGCCCCCGAGTTCGGCCTCGGCCTCGCGCCAGCGTTTCTCCCACGCCGCGCGGTCACCACCGCACGCGGCGACATAGGCCAGGGTGACCGCCAGGCTCGGCAGGCGCTCGCCGCCCGCGGCCTCGGCCAGCGCGGTCACCGAGTAGTGAACGGCCTTGGCCATCGTCCGGTAACTGGGCCGCCCGGCCGTGTCGCGCAAGCCGCGAAGTTCGTGCGCGAGTCGCTGCACCGGTCCGGCGGCCGGGTCCAAAGCCCGCTCAGGCCTGCCCATCTCCGCCCCGCCTCGCTGTAGTTGTTTGTTCAGTGCTCGACCTGGGGCTGAACAAGTCGGGGCAAACCTAGCATGCGGTAGACCACTGCCTCAGGCAGAGGAAGGCGGCATGTGAACCGACGAAGAGCAGGGCAACGGTGGATCGCGGCCGGCGCCGTTCACGAGCGCCTGCCGGCGAGCGCAAGGCTCGCCGGGGTCGTGATGTCTTGTCTCGTCTCGTAAATCCAGGACCAGGATCAGGAGCCGGCATATCGGGGGACCATGGCCGCATCGCGGCGATGGGTGATGCCGGCCATCCCTGTCATCTCAGCTCCCGTTTCCGCCGGCGCGTCTCTCGCGCCGGCGGAGGACCCGGCCTCTCGATGCGGACCGCGACGGCGTGGATGACCGTACGGAGGCGGGAAAACCCGGCGGAATCGACCTGTCAACCTCAATCTCGGGAGGACCTTGTGCTCAAGAGTCGCATCTCGACGCTGATGGCGGCCTTACTGGCCGGCCTCGGCCTCAATCTGATCGTCTGGGTTCCTCCAGCCGGTGCCGCCTTGTGGCCGGCGCTCGGCGGAACGAAGAACCTGACCAGCTGGCCCGTGCAGGTGGCCAAGAACTGGACCTGCAACGACGGCAACCGGTGGGAAGCGTGGGACCCTCCGTCCTGCGATGGAGAGAATCCCACGCTCACACTACGCCAGAACGATCACACGCCGTCCTGGGAGGACTGGGACCTGTTCCGCGTGGATCAGGGATGCCGATACGAATGGAGCATCCAATACGCGTGGAACTCCCTGGGCAGGTATCGCCAGTCACCGATCGACCGAAGGACCAGCGGCCCCGTCTGGGTGCGGGTGCACAGTGACCAGCATGCCTACATCGACAACGTGACGTGCAACATTCCGCCGCCGGCCAATCCGCCCGGCCCGCCACCTCCGGAGCCGCCGGATTCGTCACCCCCGCCCCCGATCAAATCGGAACCGGTGCCGGCGCCGCCCCGTAACCGCGCGGACCTGAACGGCGACAACAAAGCCGACCTGCTGGCGATCTACGACGGCAGCGGCGGCATGTACTGGTACCCGGGCAAAGGCGACGGCACTTTCTGGTCCGCCCGCTACATCGACCAGGCCGGATTCAAGCTGATGGCCAAGGGCGACCTCAACGGCGACGGCAAGGCCGACCTGCTGGCGCTCTACGAGGGCAGCAACACGCTCGCCTGGTATCCCGGCAAGGGCGACGGCACCTTCTGGTCCGCTCGCCTGGGCGGCACGGCGAACTTCCGCCACCTGGAACTCGCCGACGTCAACAGGGACGGCAAGCAGGACATGATCGCCGTCTACACCGGCAGTAACACGCTCGCCTGGTATCCGGGCAAGGGGGATGGCACCTTCTGGTCCGCCCGCGAGCTCGGCACCGCGAACTTCAAGAACCTCGCCCTGGGCGACCTCAACGGCGACGGCAAACAGGACATGCTCGCCATCTACGACGGCAGTAACACGCTCGCCTGGTATCCGGGCAAGGGGGACGGCACCTACTGGTCCGCCCGCGAGCTCGACACGGCGAACTTCCGTCACCTGGAACTCGCCGACGTCAACGGCGACGGCAAGCAGGACATGTTCGCCATCTACGAAGGAAGCAATGGAATGCACTGGTACCCGGGCAAGGGCGACGGCACCTTCTGGTCCGCCCGCTACATCGACCAGGCCGGATTCAAGCTGATGGCTCTGTAGCCGGCATGGGGTGCACGGTGTTCCCGCGTCCCCGGTGAGGGATCGCGAAAGCGCCCGCCGCTCCGGCAGGAGCGGCGGGCCCGCGGTGCTCGCACGGCACCGCCGCCCTCGGCGCGGACGATCGGGGGTGGGGGCTGAGACTGTAAATCAACTGAAATGAGGCCCTGGCAGCATGCGAGGGCGCCTGCGGAACGGGGAGGCAGGCGCCCAGATGATCGAACGCGGGCCCGCGACCCTTCACGGGTCGTGGCCGGCGCTCATCAGGACCGCTCAAGGGCGGAAGAACTCGGGGGGTGAACTCCACGGCGAACATGCTCGTCGCCGTTTCCGGCCCGCGAAGCCCCGTTGACGGGGTGCCACGGGGACCGGCGAACGATGCGACCACCGACGACGCCGAACGAAGTGGAGGGCAAGTGCTCACGATGACGGATGAGCGCCCGGCAGCCGGCGGCATCCGGGCGGGCGGCACCGTACCGCTCGCGCTGGACTCGCTGGTGCCGGCGCCGCACTATCCCCGGCTGGGCGGGGTCAACGAAGATCATGTGCTGGTGCTGGCCGAGTCGCCGACGCCGCTGCCGCCGATCCTGGTGCAGCGCTCGATGCAGGTGATCGACGGCATGCACCGCGTCTGCGCCGCCCGGTTGCGCGGGGACTCGTACATCATGGCGGTGGTGCTCGACGAGGACGACACCGAGGCATACGTACGGTCGTTCACCGCCAACATCGCCCACGGGCTGCCCCTCACGCTGCGGGACCGGAAGGCGGGGGCCGAGCGGCTGCTCAGAATCTGCCCGGACAAGTCCGACCGCGCCATCGCGGCACTGGTCGGACTGTCCGGCAAGACGGTCGGAATGCTGCGGGGAAGGCTCGGCGACCTGCCACAGCCGACCGCGCGGGTCGGACGGGACGGGCGGGTCCGGGCGGTCGACGGCACCGAGCACCGCCGCCTCGCCGCGCGGCTGATGGCCGAGCGGCCCGGCGCGCCCCTACGGGAGATCGCCGCGCTCACCGGGCTGTCGACCTCGACGGTGAGTGTCATCCGCCGTCACCTGAAGTCGGGCGGCACGATCGAGACCCTGGCCGCGCGCCCGCCGCGCGCGGGGCAGGGCGGCGCGAACGACGTGGACCCCGACCCGGGCAGGACCCTCTCCCACCTCATGCGGGATCCGTCCCTGCGCTACACCGACGCCGGGCGCACGCTGCTGCGCTGGCTGCACGGGCATCCGATCATCGACGAGCCGGCCTGGCAGGACACCGTCGCGGCGATCCCGCCGCACTGCCTGCCGGCGGTGGTGCGGCTGGCGCGGCGCTTCGCCGGCGACTGGAACGATCTCGCGCGGCAGATCGAGGAACTTATGCTCTCGGACGCGGGCTGACAGCCCACCGCGTCTTCGTCGTCTCGACCCGGATCACTGAGGTGGCCATGGTGGCGGCGCCCACCGACCCCGGTCGCGGAGGTGGCCACGACGGTGGCGCCCGTCTATCCCGATCTCGGAGGTGGCCGCGATGGCGGCATCGATCGACCCTGACGTGCTCTTCCGGCAGGCCGACCGGCTCGCCGACGATCTGCGCACGCTCATCCCGATCGTCGGCGAGCGGGTGCGCGCCGTCGCGGAGCACCTGCGTTCGACGCCGCACGGCCCGGTCTACCTCGTCGGCTGCGGCGACTCACACCATGCGGCCAACGCCGCACGGATGAGCTACCACAGCATGGGTGAGGTCGCCTGCGAGGCGGTCAGCGCGCGGCGGTTCCTCGACTACGACGTGGCATCCCCGGCCTTCCGCCGGGGGCGGCCCGTCGTGGTGGGCGCGTCCGCCTCGGGCCGCACCCCGGTCGTCGCCGAGGCCATCGACGCGGCGCGGCGCGCGGGCGCCCGCACCGTCGCGCTGACCGGTGACGCCGGCGGCCCGGTGGCGGAGGCCGCCCGGCACCACGTGGCGCTGCCGCTGCCGGGGCTGGAGAGATCTCCTGGCGTCCGGACCTATCAGGCGACGCTGCTGGCCATGCTGCTGCTCGCCGCTGAGCTGGGACCCGCGGGGCTCGACGGGGTCGTCGCCGAGCTGGAAGCCCTTCCCGAGCACGTGGCCGCCACCGCCGCGACGGCACGGGCGGCCACCGGGGACATCGCGGAGGTGATCGCCGAATGGGGGACCGTCCTGGTGACGGGCGGCGGGCCCAACCACGGGACGGCCCAGTTCGTGGCGGCCAAACTCGTCGAGACCGCGGGCACGATGGCGGTGGCCCAGGACCCCGAGGAGTGGTGGCACGTCGAGCGCAGGTTCCGGCCCTCCGGTACGCCGGTCGTGGTGCTCGCCGCGCCGGGCCGCTCGTTCGAGCAGACGCGCGCCGTCGCGGCGGCCGCGGGCGAACTGGGGCGGCGGGTGGTCGCTGTCACCGGCCCGGCGGGCGGGATCGGGTCGCGGCACGTCGTCCCCGTGGCGACGGACACGCGTGAGGAGCTTTCGCCGCTGCTCTACCACGTCTTCGCCGCCTCCCTGGCCGCCCAGGTCGCGCGGCACCTGGGCCGGCGTGCCTTCGACGGCGACCCGCCCGGCTTCCCCGGCTCACTCACCGCCTTCCGCCGTTCCGCCATCCCGTCGTCCGACTGAGGAATCTCCGCAGTCGCGAGCCGCGGCCGTCCCCGGCACTCCGTTGCCCCGGCGGGCCGGGCCGGGCTGAGCGAAGCGAAGGTCGTCAGGTGAGGGCGGCGAGCATTTCGGCGGGGTTGAACGCGGGCATCTCGGCGGCGGGCTGGCCGGGGTCGGCGAAGAAGAGTTCGGCCTGGCGCTGGATGTAGCGGTTGGTGGCCGGGAACTCCAGGATGCGGACCGTCCGGGTGACCAGGTCGGGGGAGGGGACGCCCTCGGCGGCGACGTGGGCGCGCGCGTACGCGCCGGCGATCTCGCGCAGGACGGCGTACCCCCGCAGCCGCAGCACCAGGCGCTCGCGGCTGCGGCGTGGACCGGAGGCGGCCTGCAGCTCCAGCGCCTCCGCCCGGTTGCGATCCAGGCGCAGCCGCAGCCGCCGCGCCGTGCCCGCGTCGCCGAACCCCTCGATCAGCGACAGCAGCCGTCGGCCGTAGCCGTAGTGGAAGGGTTTGACGTTCACGATGCGCCTGTGGTCGTCGGCCAGCCACTCCAGCAGCGGCCGGCGGCCGGTGACGTGGGAGAGCGGCACGCGTACGCCGTCCAGCGTGACCGTGCGGGTGTCGCTGGCGGTCAGCCCGGCCGCGTCCTCCCTCGGCCCGTACGAGATCCGCCCCCGGGCGGCGTCGTCCAGCTCGATGAACGCGAAGATCACCTCGTCGGCGCCCCGGCTCCGGTCGATGGCACCGACGAGCAGCCACGACGCCCAGGGAGTGCCGCTGACGCGGCTGACCGAGCCGGTCAGGACGATCTCGCCGGCGCGGGCCAGGACCTCGGGCGACCGCCCGCGCCGCATGTCGCTGAACCCGACCGCGGAGATCCCCGCACCCCGGACGAGCGGCGCGACATCGGCGAGCAGCGCGTCACTGCCGCTCCGCAGGGCGGTCTCCACGAACATCGGGTGCTGGCTGAGGACGAAGGCGGCGGCCAGGTCGCACTCGGCGTACCGCTCGATCGTGACGAACCCATCGATCTCGACCGCGCCCGGCGGCCGGGCCTCGCGGGGCAGCCACGCACCGAAGGCGCCGGCGCCGACCATCGCCCGCAACGACCGGGTCATGACTTCGGGGTCGTGACTCTCGCCCGCGTTGGCGGCCACGACACTCATCGCTTCAAGAACCATGGCCGCACGGTCCTGCGATCGGCGGGCGGAGTCAAACAAATCGAGTGGCACGCCGCCGCGAACGCGTATCGACGCCGCGGCCATTCCTGCGGTAATCCTTTGAGGCACCGAAGAAGGGCAAAGCGAGCACGGGGGGCCGATTCTTGAGCCGCGAATTCGAGGCGACCCAGCACATCCGGAATTTGTTCACCGGAGCCGAGGTGAAGCTCCTCGGCTCGGACGGATCGGTCCTGCCGGGAATCGCCGGCGTCGCCGGGGTCGCCGAACTGCTGGAGCCGGGGGTCGAGCTGGGCGTGGACCGCATCATCATGCAGCCGGGCGCCGAATTCGCGCTGCACACCCATCCCGGCGCGCACATACTCTACGTGCTCCGCGCCCACGGCTTCATCCACGTCGACGGCGTGGACTACGAGATGGCGCGGGGCGACAGCGTGTACGTGCCCGCCAGGTTCGCGCACGGCGTGAAGACGGACCCGAAGGCCGGGGACGCGTTCGAGATCCTGGCGTTCGGCGTGCCGCACATGCCCATCGACTCCCAGCATCGGATGGAGTTCGTCGATCAACCCCCGGCCCCGGTCGATTAGTCCCGGCCCATCGGCCTCTTGACGAACGCATTTCGAGCGAAGAATTCCGGAAGTCCGGTGAATTCCCGCGCCACGCCCGTAAATGGGCCCGCCTCGCATCTCGCGTCGACGATTGGAGATGAAGTGCAGCTCTTTTCCCGGCTGCCCGCGCGTCGCTCTATCACGGTGCCGGAAGACGCCGTGGCGGAGTCCTGGCGGGCTCGGACGCGGGAAACGGAGAGCCGGTCGTTCTCACCCGCCGTCGACGATCGGACCCTGGAGGTGTTCCGCCGCGCCCGCCGTCCCGACGACCCCATGGAGCTGCGTGACCTGTGGCTCGGCAGAGTCGAGCACGAGCTGGGCGCGGCCGGTACCCGGCCGTGGCTGGCGGAGCGGTGGCGGTCGGCACGCAGGGCGCGAGAGGTCACGCCCGAGGAGGTGCTGCGGTCGCGGGCGACCGTACGGTTCGTGAAGGAGCTGTTCAACGCCTACTTCCGGGACGATCTCTACGGTGAGTTCGCCTCGCCGGACAACCTGGTCATGTCCAGCGGAGCGGTCGAGGAGCGGCACTGGGGGCTGCCCGAGTCGCTCAAGGAGTGCATCCGCTTCGCCCTCGACCAGGACTGGTACGGCTACTCCGACTCCCGTGGCCGGGCCTCGGCACGCCAGGCCGTGGCCGCGTACGAGAACGCGCGGATCGAGGGCGAGCCCTACGGCGCGAGCCGGATCGCGCTCACCATCGGAGCGACCTTCGCGGTGAGCACCCTGGCCGACTTCATCCTCGACGGCGGCGACCCGCGCGAGCCCGCGCTGTGCGCCATCCCCAACTACCCGCCGCTGGTCGAGACCGTCGCCCGGCGGGGCGCGGTCACGCTGGTCCCGCTGCCTTCCGTCGACGGGACGACCTCACTGGAGCCGCTCATCGCCGCGCTGACCCCCTCGACCCCGCTGGTGCTCCTGCAGACGGCCGGGAACCCGACGGGCGCGATGGTCCGGGAGGAGGAACTGGCGCGGCTGATCGCGGCGGCGGCCCCGACGACCATGATCGTCCTGGACGAGTGCCACGAATGGCTCGGGCCCTCCCGGACGGCGAGCGCGCGGCGGGCCGCCCCCAACGTCATCCGGGTGTCCAGCCTGTCGAAGACCTGGTCGGCCCCCGGACTGAAGGTGGGCTGGATCACCGCCGACGCGGCCTTCATCGACGACTACTACGAGCACGCGTCCACGACGTTCGGCGGGCCGCCGTCGTTCTTCTACACCGTGGTCGAGGTCCTGGCCCGGATGGAGCACTGGCTGATCACCGGCGTGGAGGAGGCCGGCGCGGCGGAGCTGGGCTGCTTCGAGCCCCACTACGGGCTCCGGGCCGGCGCGCTCGACGCCGCGTACCAGTCCTACCGGCGTGACCGCGCCGAGCGTGAGCAGTCGCTGGACATCCTGCGCGCGGCGACGGTCTCCCGGCTGGCCGACGCCGGGGCGGTGACCCACCTGCCCCGCTACTCGATCAACGCGGTCGCCGAGTTCGGCGGCTGGGACGACTCCTACCTGTGCTTCCGCGACCTGCTCAGAGAGACCGGGGTCTCGGTCTTCCCCGGGCTGCTCACCTTCTGCTTCTCCGGCGGCGTGGGCCGGGTGACCACCTCGCGCAACTGGCGGGACCAGTCGCTGGCGCTCGACCGCATCCACGCCTACCTCGCGAGGCGCGCGTCCGGCCCGATGACGGCGCCGAGGGTGGGGGCCGCGCGATGAGGCTCACCGGCGGCAAGCTGCTGCTCGGCATGATCCATCTGCCGCCGCTGCCCGGCACCCCGTTCGCCACGCCGGGCTCCTTGCGGGAGGCGATCGGCACGGGGGTGCGGTCGGCGCTCGCGCTGCGCGCCGGCGGCGCCGACGGCTGCCTGGTGCAGACCGTAGACCGGGTCTACGGTGTGGCCGACGAGTGCGACCCCGCCCGGTCGACCGCGATGGGGATGGTCGTCGCCGAGATCCGGCGGGCCGCCGGGGACGACTTCCCCGTCGGGGTGCAGATCATGCGCAACGCGGCCCGCGCGTCGCTGGCCGTGGCGAAGGTGGCCGGGGGATCGTTCGTCCGGCTCGGCGCGCTGGTGGGCGCCACGATGAGCCCGCAGGGCCTGGTGCGGGCCGACCCGCAGAAGGTCATGGCGTACCGGCGCCAGATCGACGCGTGGGACGTCAAGGTGATCGCGGACATCGACTCCATGCACTTCCGGTGGCACGGCTCCGACCTGCCGACCGGACAGGTGGCCCGGCACGCGGAGACGGCCGGCGCGGACGCGGTGACCCTCTGCCATCCGGACGTGGAGACGGCCCTCGCCAAGATCGCGCAGGTGCGGGCCGCGGCCCCGGAGCTGCCCGTCATCCTGGCGGGCCACACCGACCACGACAACGCCGTACGCCTGCTCGCCGCGGCCGACGGCGCCTTCGTCGGCACCTGCTGGGAACGCGCGGGCTGGGGGAGCGGAATCGACGAGGAACGGGTCCGGACGTACGTGACGAAAGTGCGAGGCGAGCTGGGATGACCACGCGGCGAACGGACCTGGGCCTGGCCCACACCTACCGGGACATGCCCTACGGCCCGCCCTGGGCCGTGCCCGGCTCGGTGATCTCCCGCCTGACCGGGCACGCGCGGACCCGTGGCGGGGCGCCCTTCCTCACCTCGATCGGGCCGGACGGCGAGGAGAGCACGCTGACGTACGCCGAGGCCGACGAGCTGTCCGCGCGCGTCGCCGGATGGCTGTGCCGCGACGTGGGCGTCTCGCCCGGCGACACGCTGGCCTTGCTGCCGCTCAACGAGCCGCGCTCGATCCTGGCCGTCCTCGCCCTGCTGCGCCTTCGCTGCCCGGTGTTGCTGCTGAACCCGG
This sequence comes from Nonomuraea antri, assembly GCF_013283785.1. Classification (GTDB taxonomy): domain Bacteria; phylum Actinomycetota; class Actinomycetes; order Streptosporangiales; family Streptosporangiaceae; genus Nonomuraea; species Nonomuraea antri. The sequence continues at coordinate 26,701 of NZ_JABCPZ010000036.1, read as the reverse complement.
CCGACCCGCCGGCCCGGCTGCGCGAGCAGATCACCGCGATCGGGGCCCGGACCGTGCTGCGCGCGGCGGCGGCCTCCTCGTCCGTGCTGCCCGAGGCGATCGTGCTGCCCGTGCCGTCGCGCCTGCCGGAGACGCCGCTTCCCGCGCCGCGCGCTCCTGAGGACCCGGCCGCCGACGCGCTGTACTTCGGCACCTCCGGCTCCACGGCCTCGGCCAAACTCGTGGCGCAGTCGCACTACAACGCCATCGTCAACGCGGTGGGCGTGGGCCTGCACCATGGCCTGCGGCCGGGCGACCGGATCCTCGGTTGCCTGCCCGTCCACCACGTGAACGGGCTGCACCTGACCGTGCTCGGCGCCCTCGTGGCCGGCGCGCACCTCGTCCAGGCACGCGCCTTCGACCCCTTCGCCTATCCGGACCTGCTGCGCCGCCACCGGCCCCGCATCGCCGGCGTCGTGCCCAGCCTGCTCGACGGCCTCGTACGGGTGTGGCACGGCCCGCCCCCGCCGCCCGGCTTCGAGTACTTCGTGTCGGCCGCGGCGCCCCTGGCCGCGGGCACCGCGCGAGACGTGCGGGACAGGCTGGGCGCGCGCGTCCTGCAGGGGTACGGCCTGACCGAGACCACCAACTTCTCCACCACCATGCCCCGCGACCTCTCGGAGACCGCCTACGACCGGTTTCTCCTGAACGCCGACATCCCCTCGATCGGGGTGGCCATCCCGGGCAACGAGGTCGCGGTGCTGCGCGAGGACGGCAGCCGGGCCGAGCCCGGCGAGACGGGCGAGCTCTGCATGCGCGGGCACAACGTCATGAACGGTTACGCCGGCAACCCCGAGGCCACCGCGGAGGCGTTCCGCGGGGGCTGGTTCCATTCGCAGGACCTCGGGTTCGAGCAGGTGGACGCCGACACCGGCTACCGGTTCTTCCACATCACCGGCCGTACCAAGAACATCGCCAAGGTCGGCGGCGAGACGGTGTCGCTGGAGGAGATGGAGCGGGCGCTGCGGGCGGCGCCCGGAGTGCGGGACGCCGCGTGCGCGTGCGTGCCGCGGCGCTTCGTCGGCGACGAGATCGTCGCGGCGGTCGTGCTGGACCGCGGCGAATGGCCGGACCTGCGCGCCGGCCTGCGCGCGCACCTGCTGACCGCGTTCGCGGAGGCGGTGGTGCCGCGGCGCTTCGAGGTGCTGGACGCCATCCCGCGCACCCCGACGGGAAAGATCCTGCGGCCGCGGCTGCGGAGCCTGCTGTCCGGGCCGGCCGAATAGGCCGGGCGGCGAGAAGTGCCGAGAGGAAAGGAGAGATCCGTGACATCACACAGGCTGTCCGCGGAGCAGCGGGCGCGCTTCGACGAGGACGGCTTCGTCGTCGTGCCCGGCGTGCTGAGCCGCGACGAGGTGAACACGCTGCGGGAGGTGGCGGAGAGCCCGGCCGTGCGGAAGAGCCGCCACGACCAGGGCGGCACCGAGCGTACCGTGCACGACTACGACATCGCCTGCTCAGAGCCGGTGCTGTGGGACTTCGCCACCCACCCCGGCGTGCTGGACGCGGTGGAGTCGATCATCGGCGAGCACATCCAGCTCCACCACTCCAAGCTGGCCGCGACCCCGAGCGAGGCGGGCAAGGGCGGCGTGCGCTGGCACCAGGACCTCGCGTTCCTGCCGCACAGCAACACCGCCCTGGTCGCGGCGTTCCTCTACCTGGACGACACCACCGTCGACAACGGCTGCATGCGGATCGTCCGGGGCAGTCACAAGGCCGGCCTGCTCGACCACACCGACGGCGCGGGAACGTTCCTGGCGAGCTGCCAGACGCCGGAGATGTGGGCGGACGAGAGCCGCGTCGTGCCGGTGGAGGTGCCCGCCGGGGGCATCAGCATCCACCACTGCCTCGCGCTGCACTCCTCCGCCCCGAACCCGAGCGGCCGGCCGAGACGCGGGCTCATCTTCCAGTACCGGGCGGCGGACGCGGTGCAGCTGGGCGGCGTCGTCTTCCGCGACACCGGCCGCCAGGTCCGCGGCTCCTTCCCGGCGCGGGCCCGGTGCGAGGCGGCGACCTTCATCATGCCCTTCAACGTCTGGCCCGGTGAGACGGTCCCCGGCTACGGCTCCTACGACCGGCTCGTCGGCGCCGAGGTGCTCGCCCGCGGCTACACGCCCCAGCGGCACGGGTGAGGGGGCAGGCCCGGGATGGACTTCGGATGGTCGGCCGCGCAGCGGGACTATCTCGCCTCGGTGCGCGGCTTCGCCACGGAGAGCCTGGTCGCCGACGACCTGGCCGAGCGTGACGCCGAGGGCGTCTTCTGGCGGGAGGGCTGGCGGCGGTGCGCGGGCTTCGGCATCCCCGGACTGCCCGTCACCCCCGAGTACGGGGGCGGCGGCCACGACCGGCTCACCATCGTCGCGACCCTGGAGGAGCTGGGGTACGCCTGCCGCGACAACGGCCTGCTCTTCGCGCTCAACGCCCACCTGTGGGGCTGCGTCACGCCGCTGCTGGCCTTCGGCACCGACGAGCAGAAGAAGCGTTACCTGCCCGGCCTGTGCGACGGCTCGCTGGTCGGCGGGCTGGCGATGACGGAGGCCGGCTCCGGCTCGGACGCGTACAACCTCCGCACCACCGCGCTGCCCCGCGACGGCGGGTACCTGCTCAACGGCGACAAGGTGTACGTCACGAACGCGCCCGTCGCCGACGTCCTGGTCGTCATCGCCCGCACCGGCCAGGCCGACGGCCCCGGCTCGTTCTCGGCCTTCCTGGTGGACCGCGAGACGCCGGGACTGGTCACCGGGCCGCCCGTGCCGAAGATGGGCCTGCGCACCGCCCCCATGGGCGCGCTCACCCTGACGGACTGCTGGGTGCCCGGCCACGCGCGGCTCGGGCCGGTGGGCGCGGGGATGTCCGTCTTCACCGTCGCCATGGAGTGGGAACGCTCCTGCATCCTGGCCAGCGCCGTGGGAACCATGCGTCACCTGCTGGAGCGCTGCGTCTCGTACGCGGGCGGCCACGAGCGCTTCGCCAAGCCGATCGGGCGCTTCCAGGCGGTGTCGCACAAGGTGGTGGAGATGAAGCTGAGGCTGGAGACCAGCCGGCTCATGCTCTATCACCTGGCCTGGTCGCTCACCGGCACCCGGCGGCTGCCCGGCGCCTCGGCGCTGGTGAAGCTGCATCTCAGCGAGGCGCTGGTCCAGACGAGCATGGACGCGCTGCAGCTCCACGGCGCCGGCGGCTACCTCACCGAGGAAGGGCTGGAACGCCAGGTCCGTGACGCACTCGCCGCCCGCCTCTACTCGGGAACCTCGGACATCCAACGCAACATCGTCGCCAGGAGTCTCGGACTATGACCGCGCTCTTGCACCACCTGCTGGAGGCGTCCGCGCGCCGGGCGCCCGACGCCGTCGCGGTCGTCGACGGCGACCGCGTGATCACGTACCAGGAGCTGGACGAGCGGGCCAACCAGCTCGCGCGCACCCTGCTCATGGCGGACGTGACACCCGGCGACCGGATCGGCCTGTATCTCGACAAGTCGATCGAGTCGTTCGTCGGGCTCTACGGCGTGCTGAAGGCGGGGTGCGCCTACGTGCCCCTCGACCCGGACGGCCCGCCGGTCCGGCTCGCCGCCATCCTCGCCGACTGCGCGATCACCTGCCTGGTGACGCAGGCGCGGCTGGCCGCGCGGTGGCCCGAGCTGAAGCGCCTCGGCGCGCCGCTCACCACGCTGGTCGTCGTCGACGCGCCCACGCCGCCCCCGGTCGAGGGCCTGACGACCATCGCGGCGGACATCGTCCGCGCCCAGGCCACCGGGCCGCTGCCCGAGCGTTCCACCCGCTCCGACCTGGCGTACATCCTCTACACCTCAGGATCGACCGCCGCGCCCAAGGGCGTGATGCTGTCGCACCTCAACGGCCTGGCGTTCGTGGAGTGGGCGGTGCGGGCGTTCGGCGTGCGCGCCGCCGACCGGCTGTCCAGCCACGCGCCGCTGCACTTCGACCTGTCGATTTTCGACGTCTTCGCGGCGGCCCGCGCGGGCGCGGCCGTGGTCCTGGTGCCCGCCCGCACCGCCGCCTTTCCGGCGCTGCTGGCACGGCTGATCGCCGACCGGGAGATCAGCGTCTGGTACTCGGTGCCCTCCGCCCTGACCATGCTCACCGTCCGGGGCGGCCTGAGCGTGGGTGACCTTCCCGGGCTGCGGCTCGTGCTCTTCGCCGGGGAGGTCTTCCCGATCAAGCAGCTCCGGCGGCTGATGACGCTGCTGCCGCACGCGCGCTTCTGCAACCTGTACGGCCCGACAGAGACGAACGTCTGCCTCTGGTACGAGGTGCCCCCGCTGACCGGTGACGGCGGCCGGCCGATGGACGAGCTCCCCATCGGGCGCGCGATCGACGGCGTCGAGGTGTTCACCGTGACCGGCGACGGGGCCGAGACCCCCGCCGGGGAGGTGGGCGAGCTGGTGGTCCGCGGACCGACCGTGATGCGGGGCTACTGGGGCGACGCCGAACGCACCGCCGCCGCGCTGGTGCCGCATCCGGCCCTGCCGGGGCCGCCGCACCCGGTGTACCGCACCGGCGATCTCGCGGTCCGGCGCGGCGACGGCCTGTACCGGTTCCTCGGGCGCAGGGACCGCCAGGTCAAGAGCCGCGGCTACCGCATCGAGCTGGGCGAGGTCGAGAAGGTCATCGACCAGTACGACGACGTCGTGGAGTGCGCCGTGGTGGCAGTCCCCGACGAGCTGGTCACCAACGTGCTGCGGGCGTACGTGGTGGCCCGGGGCGGCCTGGAGCTGTCCGGGCTGACGGGCTTCTGCGCCTACCGGCTCCCCAAGCACATGATCCCCGTGACGTTCACCATCGTGCCGAGCCTGCCGAAGACCACCACCGGCAAGATCGACCGCCGGGCCCTGGCCGAGCGCCCGGAGCGGGAGCCGGCCGTGAAGGAGGCCCGGTGACCACCCTGACCGGCACGATCACCGAAGCCGTCGCCGGCGCGCTGGGCCCCGCCCGTCATCTCGGCGCGCAGCTCTACGTCTCCGTCGCGGGTGAGACCGTCTGCGACCTCGCCGCGGGCGTCCGCGACGACGGCTCGCCGATCGACGCCGACGACCTGCTCGTGTGGTTCAGCGGCGGCAAGCCGTTCCTGGCCGCCGCCGTCTGCCGGCTGTGGCAGTCGGGCCTGCTCGACCTCGACGCCCCCGTACGCGGATACGTGCCCGAGTTCGGGACCGGGCGGGCGCGGGAGATCTCGTGCCGCCACCTGCTGACGCATACGGGAGGCCGCCTGGTCGTCGCCGATCCGGACGGCGTGACCTCGGCGTTCCGCGTGGACTACGAGCGCGCCCTGCGCGTCGTGCTCGGCGCGCGCCTGCACCCGCAGGACCGGCCTGGACGCCAGTCGTCGTACGCGTCGTCCACGCTGAGCTGGATCCTCCTGGCCGAGGTGGTCAAACGCGTCACGGGGCGCCCCTTCGACACCTACGTGGCCGAGGAGATCTGCGCGCCGCTGGGCGTCGAGAGCCACTACGGCTTCACCCGCCAGGCGCTCGAAGCGCTCGGCAACCGGGTCACCACCTATCGCACCCCGAGGTCGGCCCACTACGTGCACGGCGCCGACGCGGCCGAGGGAGAGGCGATCCAGCGCGTCCTCGCCGGCGGGACGTTCCACCGCTCGGTCGACCCCGGCGCCGGACTGTGGGCAAGCGCCCGCGGCGTCGGCCGCTTCTACGAGCTGCTGCTCCGCAGGGCCTGCGGCCACGACGGCGACGTGGTGAGCGCCGGGACCGTGGCGGAGATGATCCGGCCCCAGCGGCCGAGCTACTTCGAGGAGGCCCCGCTGATCGACTTCGGGCTCGGCCTCACGCTCGAAAGCCGGCGGCACGGTGAGGCGTACGCCTACTTCGGCTCGCACACCTCGCCCGGCGCCTTCGGTCACCAGGGGCACGGGTCGCCGATGGCCTTCGCCGATCCGGCGCACGAGCTGGTGGTGTCGTTCAACGGCAACGGGCTGCCCGGCCGGGTGGTCGGCAAACGGATCTGGCGGGCCATCAGCGACGCGGTCTACACCCACCTCGGCCTGGCGCGGCACGGGCCCGCGCCGGTGGCCGCGGTGCGGCCGGGCCGCGTGCGAACCATCGACCTGCGGCCGCAGTCCGCGGCGGACGAGCTGGGAGGACCAGGTGAGGAGCGAAATGACGGGCACCACCACGAGGGCGGAGATCGAGACCAGGGTGCGGGCGTACCTGCTGAGCGGGCCCGGCCTGGGCATGGCGGATGACGGCATCCCGGGAGACCATCCGCTGCTGGACGGCGTGCTCGACTCCCTGGGCATCTACAGCCTCGTCACCTTCCTGGAGAACGGCTTCGCCGTCGAGGTGCGCGACGACGAGCTGCTGCCGGAGAACTTCGGCTCGATCGACGCCATCACCGCCTTCATGGCGGCCAAGTGCGCATGACGGCGCGCCCGCGCGTCGGCGTGCTGCACGCGCCGCACGGGGCGGCGGGGCTGCACGACCTCCACACCGCCGCCCGCGGCCTCTGCGATGTGGTGCTGCTGTTCCGGGCCGAGGTCGCGGCCGAGCACCCCGGCCTGGCCGCGGCGGCCGGGCGTCTCTTCGACGTACGCGTGCTCGGACCGGACGACGACGAGACCGATGTGCCGCCCCTGGACGGCCTGGTGACCTTCCACGACGCCGAGCTGGACCACTGCGACCGGCTCGCGGCCCGGCTCGGCCTGCCCGCCGGCCCCGGGCTTCCGTCCGCGTGGGACAAGCTGGTCCAGCGGCGGGTCTTCGCCAAGGCCGGGATCTCGGGCGTGACCGCGCTGCCGGTGGACTCTCGGCGCGACTTCGCCGCCGCCTGCGCGGAGCTGGCGGGTCCCTGCGTGCTGAAGCCGCGCCGGGGGGCGAGCGGCGACGGCATCGCCTTCGTGGACGACGCCAGGGACGTCGCACACCAGCTCGCCGAGCGGCGGCGGTGGACGGGCCTGCTGGTGGAGACCCGGGTCACCGCCACCGCCCACCCGGCAGGACTGCCATGGCTGAGCGGCTTCACGTCGGTGGAGACCGTCAGCCACGACGGCGGGCGCGACCACGTCGCGATGTTCGACAAGACGCCGGTCTCCGTGGTCCGCCGGGCCGGGCCGGAGGGCGGCGACTCCATCGCCACGACGGGCGACCTGACCCCTTCCCGCCTCGGCGCCGGCCTGCGCGAGAAGGCGCTGCGCCGGGTGGACGCGGCACTCGACGCGCTCGGCGTACGCCGGCGGGTGACGCACACGGAGCTGTGGATCACCGGCGACGACGTGGAGATCATCGAGGTGAACGGCCGGGTCGGCGGCCACCTCAACCGCCTGCTCCGGCTCACCGGCGGGCCCGACCTGGTGCGCTGCGCCCTCGCCGCCGCCACCGGAGCGGGCCCGCCCCCGGACGCCGCGCCCGCCACCGGGCACGCGGCCGGCCTCTTCATGCCGTTCCCCCAGCGTGACGGGCCGGTCCGCGCCGACGTCCGCCGCTCCGACCTCCGGCGGCTGCCGGGCGTCGTCGGCGTGGACGAGGTCGCCAGGCACGGCGAACCACGCTCGGCCAACGGGCACCGGCTGGCCAACCTCACCGTCTACGCCGAGGACCAGCGGGCCTTCGACCGCCACCTCCGCGAGGTGTTCATCGGGGTGGCCCGGCTCTTCGAGGCCGACGGGCTGACCCGCGACCCCTGGATGGCACGCGTCTGCCCAGCGAGCCAGGAGCGCCCATGAAGACGGCCGCACGCGACTCTCTCGCGCCCCTGCGGATCCCCGCCTTCCGCCGGCAGTTCACCGCCCAGGCGATCTCGATGCTCGGCAGCACGCTCAGCCCGGTCGCGCTGTCGCTGGGCGTCCTCGACGCGACCGGGTCCCCGGCGGTCCTGGGCGTGGTGCTGGCGGCGAGCAGCGTCCCCACGGTGGTGATGCTGCTCGTCGGCGGCGTGTGGGCCGACCGGCTGCCGCGTCACAAGGTGATGACGGCCAGCAACCTGATCTGCGCCGTGACGCAGGCCGCGCTCGCCGTCATGCTCATCACCGGCACGTTCAGCGCGGAGGCGGCCGTCCCGCTGCAGATCCTCTACGGCACCGCCATGGCCTTCTTCCTGCCGTCCACCGGGGCGCTGACCGCCCAGACGGTGCCGAAGGAACTGCTGCAGAAGGCCAACGCGCTGCTGTCGCTCACCACCAGCCTGTCCGCGAGCCTGGGCCCGCTGCTGGCCGGGCTGCTCGTGGTCGCGTCGAGCGCGGGCTGGGCGCTGCTCCTCGACGGCGTGACGTTCGCGGTGGCGGCGATGTGCCTGAGACGGCTGCGCGTGGGCCCCCCGCCGCCCGCCACGGAACGCTCCTCGTTCGCCGGGCAACTGGCCGAGGGGTTCCGCGAGGTGGCCGGGCGGGCCTGGGTCTGGTCGAGCATCGTGGCGTTCATGTTCACCCACCTCTGCGGCGCGGTCCTGTTCGTGCTCGGGCCCGCGACGCTGGCGGGGAGCGACCAGGGGGTCCTGACCTGGAGCGCCGTCGTGGCGGGCCTCGGCGTCGGGCAGGCGGCCGGCGACCTCGCGGCGCTGCGGCTGACGCCTCGCCGGCCGATCGTGACTGCCAGGCTGGTCGAACTGCTGGCGGTGCCGCTGTTCGTGGCGTTCGTCCTGGACGCGCCGTTACCGGTGCTGCTCGCGGCGGCCGTCGCCGGCGGCCTGGCTGTGACGCTGCCCGACTCGCTGTGGTTCACCGCGCTGCAGCAGCAGCTCTCACCCCACGTCCTGGCCCGGGTCTCGTCGTACGACTGGATGGGCTCGTTCGCGCTGCGCCCCATCGGCTACGCCCTGGCGGGCACCCTCGGCGCGCACGCGGGGGTGCCGGCCGTCCTGGCGGTGGCGGCGGGCACGCTGGTGCTCACCAGGCTGGCGGGGCTGACGCTGCCGAGCGTCTGGGCCGTACGCGCGCTCGCCGCCCCGCCGCCGGCCGGCGACAGGGAGCCGGCATGCGAATCGTCGTGAGCGCCGTCCGCACGCCGTGACCGCCGCCGGTGATCGTGGTTAGGCTCCCGGGCCATGCCGATCATGCCGACCGTGCCGTCCACGCCGTCCGTGTCGAATGTGAGCCAGCTGGTCGATCCGCGCACCGGAGCCGTGCGCGGTGAGGCGCCACGCGGTGACGAGCGCGCGGTCACCGCCGCCGTGGCCGCCGCCCGGCGGGCCCTGCCCGGGTGGGCGGGCCTGACCCCGGCCGCCCGCGCGCGCCGGCTCCTCGACCTGGCCGCTCTCGTGGAGTCGACGATCGAGGACTACGCGCTCGCCGAGGCGGCGGGCACCGGCAAACCGCGGCACGAGGCCAGGTCGGAGATCGCCGCCGGCGTCGACGTGCTGCGCTTCTACGCCGGGGCCGCCCGCGCGGACCTCACCCCGGCGAGCGGGCAGCGCCTCCCCGGACGGGAGAGCTGGGTCCGGTGGGAGCCGATGGGCGTCGTCGCGGCGATCGTCCCGTGGAACTATCCGCTCCTCATGGCGGCCTGGCGCGTCGGGCCCGCGCTGGCGGCCGGCAACACCGTGGTGCTCAAACCCGCCGAGACCACGCCCGACAGCGCCATCCTGCTGGCCGCGCACGCGGCCGAGGCGCTGGGCCCAGGCGTGCTGACGGCCCTGCCGGGGGACCGGGCGACCGGCCGGCTGCTGACCGGGAGCGACGTCGACGCCATCGCCTTCACCGGCGGCCGGGAGGGCGGCCTGGACGTGCTGGCCAGGGCCGGGCTGCGCCGGGTCAGTCTGGAGCTCGGCGGCAACTGCCCGGTCGTGGTGCTGCCCGACGCGCCCGACCACAGCTACGACGCCATCGTCGCGGCCTGCCTCTACAACGCCGGCCAGAGCTGTGCGGCGCCCGCCCGGGTGATCACGCTGGCGGCGAACCACGACGCGACCGTGGAGCGCCTGGCCGATGCGATGTCGGCCCGGCGCGCGGGAGCCGACTTCGGGCCGCTGAACAACCCCGGCCAGCTCGCCAGGTTCGACCGCCTCATGGACGGCAGCGCCGCCGGGTTCCGGCACGTCGCCGGGATCGACGTGACCGACGGGGAGGCCGGCGGGTTCTGGCGGGCCGGGCGGATCCTGGCCGATCTCCATGAGGACGATCCGGCGGTGGCCGAGGAGGTGTTCGGGCCGGTGCTGACGGTCCAGGCCGCGGCCGACGTACCCGACGCCGTACGCCTGGCCAACGGCGGCGAGCACGCGCTGGCCGCCAGCGTGTGGGGCGGCCCGGCCGGGCAGGCGATGGCCGTGGCCACGCGCCTCGACGCAGGGGAGGTCTGGATCAACTGCCACCTCGAACAGACCGCCGAACTTCCGCACGGCGGCCGCCGCGGCTCCGGCCACGGGACCGACCTGAGCGTGCTCGCGCTCACCGAGTACCAGCGCCCCAAGACGATCACCATGCGCTACGAGTGAGCGGCGCGCCCGTCAGGTGATCCCGTCGGGCGGCGGGAACTCGTGCACCGTGCGATGGGTGTAGGTCGTCCCGGGGTCCAGGCGCACGGACGGCGCCCCGGGCAGGTTGGGGGCGTCCGGCCAGGCGCTCGCCGCCAGGCAGAGGCCGGTGCGCGGCTCGGCGAGCCCGTCACCGGAATAGACGCCGAAGCCCGGCTGGTCGGTGGTGACGCGCATCCTGCGGCCGCTTCGCGGGTCGCGCAGCTCCGCCGCCCAGCCGGGATCGCCGTCCAGCACCAGGTAGTTGTCCACCTTGGCGGAGCCGATCCGCCGCGGCGCGCGGAAGTCGAGCGGGCCGCCCGCGACCGGGTCGAGCGCCCCGCCGAGGGGGATCAGCTCGTCGTCGAACCGCATGACCCGCGTGGCGTTGACGGCCAGCAGGTGATCGTCGATCGTGCCCGCGCCGGCCAGGTTCCAGAACGCGTGGTTGGTGAGGCCGACGATGGTGGGCGCCGTGGTGGTGGCGGTGAAGTCGAACGTCAGCCGCCCCGACTCGTGCAGCCGGTACGCGGCCTCCACGGTGACCTGGCCCGGATATCCCTGGTCGCCGTCCGGGCTGACGAGCCGGAACACCACCGACGCCGCGTCCGGCGCCTCCTCGACCCGCGACTCCCACACCCTGCGGTCGAAGCCGTCCGGGCCGCCGTGCACGTGATGACGCCCCTCGTTGCGGTCCAGCGCGTGCTCGGTCCCGTCGAGGACGAGCCGCCCCTCGCGGACGCAGCGGCAGAACCGGCCCATCGTGCAGCCGAGGTAGGCGTTCAGCGCCCGGTCCTCGTAGGCGGCGAGGCCGGGCAGCCGCTTGACCACGTTGACGGGATCACCCATGTTGTTCTCGACCAGGACCTCGACGAGTGTCGCGCCGTAGCTCCACACGGTGACGGCCATGGAGCCTGCCGTGGAGAGCGTGTAGGCGTCGACCGGTGTTCCCGGGGCCGGGCCCATGGTGGTCAGACCGGCGATCTCATGACGAATGTCCACCGGCGCAGATCGTAGAGCAGAGGAGTGCGACTGCGGATTTTCCGCAGTCGGAACGCGGTGAGGGGGAGCGCGATGCTCACAAGGTGGCACCGGCTCAGGACCGGTGGGCCGGACGGTCCCGTCGTGCTGACGCTCGACTTCGAGGGCGGGCGGGCGGCGGCCGGGTTCCGCATGCTGGCCAGGCTCCTGCCGCCGGAGTGGACGGTGCTGGCCGCGCGCCCGCCGGAGCGGGTGCCTGAGGACGAGGCGGAGGCGGCCCGCGTGCTCGCCGGGTGGCGTGACGACCTGGCGGCCGGGGGTGTCGAGGTCGCCGGGGTGCTGGCCAACTGCGCGGGCGCCTCGATCGCCGGCCGTCTCGCCGAGTCCCTGGCGGGCGCGGGCGGGACGAGGCTGGTGCTGGTCGATCCGGCGTTCGCCACCGCCGACGTGATGCTGGAGGCGTACCGCACGGCGCTGGCGTCGTTGCCCGCCTCACCAGAGGGGCCCGCCCCACCGGACGGGCCCGCCCCACCGGACGAGGTGGACCAGGCCGGAAGGCCCGGTGGGCCGATCGGTCCTGCGGTGCTGGCGCGGCGGCTGAGCCGGAGCTACCACGCCCACGCGTCCGCCGTCGCGCGGCGGCTCCAGGTGAGCCAGGACCTCATGACGGACCTGGCGCGGCTCTTCGAGCGGTATCTCGCCTACCTCACGGTCGCGGCGCTCACCGGTGAGCGTCCCCTGGGGCTGCCGCACACCCTCACGATCACGTCCAGCGGCTTCGCCCTGGACGAGACGGCCGGCTGGGGGGAGCGGGTCGAGACGGACGTGTCCAGGACCCGCCTGCTCGCCGATGACGGTGTCGCCGCCGCGATCACGGCGTTTCTCGTACGGCCGCCGATATTTCTTGTGTGAACGACGCCGGTCGTGGTCCGCTGCCATACCCCGGAATGACCAGGCTGAAAGGGGAGAGAATCGGTGGACGAGGAGTTGTTCGGGCCCATGCGGCGCCTCGTGCGGGAGGCGCTCGACGGAGACGACGTCGCCGACGACGACAATTTCTTCGAACTGGGCGGAAACTCGTTCATGGCCGTGGAACTGGTCGACCGCGTGCACCACGAGTTCGGCGTCAAGATGGACCTCGGCGACTTCTTCGCCGACCCCACGGTCAGCGGGCTCGTGGCCGCGCTCGCGGAGGCGCGCCATGGCTGACCTGTGGTCGCTGGTGACCGGTCACCCGCCGGAGCGGGCGGCGGTGACCGGTCTGCACGACCTCACCTACGCGGACCTCATCGGCCGGGTGGAGGCCGTCACCCCCGAGCTGGGCCGCCGCGCCGCGGCGGGCGACGTGGTGGCGCTGGAGGTGACCGCGCCCGAGACCGCACTGGTCGGGATGCTGGCCGCGCTACGGCTGGGCATGGCCTTCCTGCCGCTCGACACGACCATGCCGGCCGCCCGGCGGCGTCAGGTGCTGGAGTCCGCCGGGGCGCGCGCCGTGCTCACCGAGACGGGGCCCTTCGCCCTGCGCGTGTCCCGGGTCGCGGACCCCGGACCGGCGTGGCCGCTCGCCGACCCCGGCTACGTGATGTTCACCTCGGGCTCCACCGGCCGGCCCAAGGGCGTGCACGTCTCCGCCCGGGCGCTGGCGGAGCGGCTCGACGGCCTGCGCCGGGTTCCCGGCTTCGGCGCCGACCACTCGTTCCTCGCGCTGACCGCCGTCTCCTTCGACATCGCGCTCGCGGAGACGCTGCTGCCGATGGTCACCGGTGGCAGCGTCGTCGCCGTGGACCGGCGCGCCCGCGTGGACACGGACCGCTTCGGCGCCGCCGTGGAGACCTACCGGCCCGCCGTCGTGCAGGCGACCCCCTCGTTCTGGCGGCTCATGCTGGCGTCGGGCTGGTCCGGCCGGCGCGGGCTCACGCTGTGGTGCGGCGGTGAGCCGATGACGAAGTCCCTGGCACAGGCGCTGCTGCCGTGCGGTGACGAGCTGTGGAACCTGTACGGCCCCACCGAGGCGACCATCTGGGCCACCGCCTGGCGGGTGTCGCCTGACCACGAGATCTCCCTGGGCGAGCCCCTGCCCGGCACGACGCTGCGGCTCTTCGATGGCGACCGCCAAGTGACTGGGCCGGGGACGGCGGGCGAGATCGTCCTGTCGGGGGCCGGCCTCGCCGACGGCTATCTCGGCGCCGGCCCCGAGCAGGACCCCAGGTTCGCCGCCAGGGGCACGGACGCCGCGCCCGCGTACGGCACCGGTGACCGCGCCCGCTACCGGGCCGACCGTTCGCTGGAGTTCCTCGGCCGGTCGGACACGCAGGTGAAGCTCCGGGGCCACCGGATCGAGCTGGGCGAGATCGAGGCGGTGCTCGAGGAGCACCCGTCGGTGGTGGACGCGATCGTCGTGCTCGTGGCGGGCGACCGGCACGACGGCGGCACACTGGCGGCGGCCGTCACCACGCGCGGCCAGGTCACCACCCGCGAACTGCGCCGATGGCTGGCCGACCGGCTGCCCGCCCCGATGTTGCCGCGCAGCCTGCACCTGGCCGGGTCGCTGCCCCGCACGACCGCGGGAAAGCTCGACCGGGTGCGCATCGCCGAGACCCTGACACCGAGGAGCGCCACGCATGACCACGGCCGTTGACGAGTTCCTGCCCGCGCTGCTGGACCTGTGGCGGGAGCTGCTGGAACAGCCCGAGGCCGGCCAGGACACGGACTTCTTCTACGCGGGCGGCACGTCGATCCACGCGGTCCGATTGCTGCAGCGCGCGCGGACGGCGTTCGGGCTGCGGATCCCGCTCGACGCCCTGATCACCGCACCGACGCCGCGGCTGTTCGCCGAGCGTCTGGCGGAGCTGCGGGACACAGATGCCTAAGGGGAAGCTCGCCGCGATGACCGGACCGCTGGACGGGGCGCGAGCGCGGGTCGCGGCGGCCGTCGGCCCCGGCGGACGGCTGGGCGTGCAGGTGTACGTGTCCCTGCGCGGGCGGCCCGTGTGGCATGAGGCGTTCGGCGAGTTCCTGGCCGACGAGCCGCTGACCGTGGAGCACCGCATGCCGTGGATGTGCGCGGGCAAACCGCTGACGGTCATCGCCCTCGCCCGCCTCTTCGACCGCGGCCGGCTCGTCACCGGGATGCGGGTCGGCGACGTCATCCCCGAGTTCGCGACCGGCGGCAAGCAGGACGTGACGCTCGACCATCTCCTGACGCACACGGTGGTCTACGAGAGCGGGGGCGAGCCTCCCTGGGGGCTGGACCGTGCGGCGGCGCTGCGCCACGTCTGCCGGGCCACGATCGCCGCCCCTCCGGGAGAGCGGGCCGCGTACGAGGCGATGAGCTCCTGGCTGGTGCTCTCCGAGGTGATCCAGCGGGTCACCGGCCGCGACTACCACGACGTCATCCGCGAGGACGTCCTGGACGAGCTGGGCATGTCCCGGACCGTGGCGTTCCTGGGGCCGGGCTTCGACCGGGACGACGTTCCGGTGCCCGAGGGGGCGTTGTCCGAGCGGACGGCGGAGGGCGAACTGCGCACGCAGATCTCGTTCCCCGACGAGGAGCGGTGGCCGGGCACCGAGATGTGGGGCCCCGTGGCGGAGCTGGCGCGGCCACTCGAAGCGATCGCGGCGGGCGGGGTGTGGAACGGCACGCGGCTGCTGTCCGAGCAGGCCGTCGAGCACTTCTGCGCGCCGCTCCGGGTGGGGCTGGCCGACGAGTACTTCCAGGGGCTGGACCTGAGCTGGAGCCGAGGGTTCTGCACCGAGCCCGGCTGGTTCGGGGCCCCCTCCGGCGCCAGGATCGTGGGGCACACCGGATACGTGACCGTCCTGTCGGTCGCCGACCTCGACCGCGGGCTGGTGATCGCGTTCGTGGCCAACACCACCGTACGCGAGCCGTTGCTGCGCGGCCTGGCGAACCTGCTGGTCACGGACGTGTACCAGGCGCTGGCCGGGCAGTGAGGGCGGCGGCCCCGGCGACCGGGCCGCCGCCCGTCACAGGCGGCGGGCCATCAGCAGCCCGTCGCCGATCGGCAGCAGCACGATCTCCACCCGGTCGTCCTCGCGCGCCATGGCGTTGAACTCCACCACGGCCCGCACGTCGGCGGAATCACCCGGGCTCAGGACCCGCCCGCCCCGCAGCGCGTTGTCCACGAAGATCAGGCCGCCCGGCCGCGTCCGGACGACGATCTCCTCCCAGTACGTCGGGTAGCCGGTCTTGTCCGCGTCGATGAAGGCCAGGTCGATCCCGGGCTCGGCGGGAAGCTCGCGCAGCCTCTCCTCGGCCCGGCCGACCCGCAACTCGATGCGGCCGAGCACGCCGCCCTCCGCCCAGAACCTGCGTGCCACGCCGGTGTACTCGGCCGAGGTGTCGAAGCAGGTCAGCCTCCCGTCCTGGGGCAGCCCGCGGGCGATGGCCAGCGCGGAGTAGCCGGTGAACGTGCCGACCTCGACGGCGTGCCCGGCCCCGCACACCTTGGTCATGAGGGTGAGGAACCTGGCCTGTTCCGGAGAGATCATCATGCCCGCGTCGTCGGGGAACCGCTCGCGGGTTTCCGCGGTCAGCCGCTTGGCCACGTCGTCGGGCTCGCTGCCGTGGGCGACGACGTAGGCGTGCAGCTCATTGCTGAGAGTGAAGGTTTTGGGGGACACGGAGGCGACGCTAACCCCGATCGCGGCGTCTCAAAAGGCTTCGCGCAGCGCGGGGGCGACCTCTCGCGCGACCAGCTCCACCGTCGTCCAGTCGATCGGGGGCCTGGCGCCGAGCACGAAGTCACCGACCCCGAGCTCCCGGTAGACGCGCAGGTCCTCGGCGCACCGCTCGGGCGTGCCGAAGGTCAGGTACTCCCGCAGGACCTCCGGCGGCAGCGTCGCGGAGAGCCGGGCGCGACGGCGCCGTGCCTCGCTCTCGTCGCCGGCCAGCGCCGCCCGGAACGTCACCGATTTGCGGATCTCGCCGGGGTCGCGGCCGGCGTCCCGGCAGTGGCGGGCCAGCCGCGCCAGCTTCTCCCGGTACTCGCCGGGGTCGGACACGATCGTGTTCCACACGTCCGCGTGGCGGGCGGCGATCCGCAGGATCTCGTCGCTCTCGCCGCCGATCACCAGCGGGAGACGCCGCTGCACCGGTGGCGGCTGGAGGTGGGCGCGGTCGAGGCGGTAGTGCGTCCCGGCGAAGGACGACTCACGGCCGCTCCACAGCCCGCGCAGCACCTCGCATGCCTCGTCGAGCATCTCCAGCCGGGCCGGGCGGCGGGGGAGATCGATGGCGTACTGCTCGTAGCCCAGGTCGGGGCCGCCGGCCCCCATGCCGAACTCCAGCCGGCCCCCCGAGATGTGATCGACGGTGGCCGCCACGGCCGCCGTGATCGCCGGATGCCGCCAGGTCACCGCCGAGACCAGCATGACGCAGCGGATCCGGCTCGTGCTCGCGGCCATCGCGGCGAGCAGGGTCGTGCCCTCGAAACAGGGCCCGGCGGGGCCGCCCAGCGGTGGCCGGAGATGGTCGAAGACCGACAGAAGGTCGAAGCCGAGCTCCTCGGCACGCCGCCACAGCTCGCGGCATTCGTCGATGCTCCGATACTGCTGGCCAGAGTGCAGCCCGAAACGGATCCCGGTGTCGTGCATATGCGTTTTCTCGCCTCGCTTTTTCTGGAGAAGGGAGATAGGAAGATTGTTCGCCGATTCTCGATGCCTGCGAGCGAACGGGTGAGATATGTCAGCTCCGGAAATTCCCGCGGCGGACTGGGCGTGGCTGGTGGCCCGTGACGCCTGGCCGGTCCACGCGCTGCTGCGCGACTGTGACGCCCACCAGGCGGCCCGATGGGGCTCTCCGCGGCCGGTGCGCCGGTTGGCGCGCACCGAGCAACTGGTCGCCGAAGGCGCCGTGCACCTGCTGATGGCCGGCGACGAGATCGCCGGCTCCTTCACCCTCACCCGGCCGCGCGCCGAGCCCGGCGACCGTCCGGCCAACCTCAGCCGCCTGTGCGTGGCACCCCGGCTGATCGATGCGGGGCGGCTCATCGGCGTACGGTGCGTGCGCAGGGCCGTCGAGCTGGCCGTCGCGTCGGGCGCCGGCGAACTGCTGGCCGAGGCCAACCCCGACCTCGCGGACACCCTCGCGCTGCTGCGCGGCCTGGGGTTCGTCCAGTCCGGCCCGGTCGGGTCGGACGGCCCCCGGCGTTTCGTGAGCCTCAGGAAGCCGCTGCGCCCGGTCATGACGGCGTCGAGAGCAGCTTCGCGACCGCGTCGGCCACGCTCCTGACGGTCCTGAACGTCTGAGCGTTGATCATCTCCGAGGGGAAGGAGACCGAAAGGTTCTCCTCCACGTCGACCATGAGGGCGACCATGCGCAGCGACCCGAACCCGAGGTCGGAGAGCGCGGTGTCGGGACCCACCAGCCGGGACTCGTGCTCATCCGCGATGTGCCGGCGGACGGCGGCGGTGATCTCGTCGATGCATTCATCCATATCGACGCTTACTAACAGCCGTGCGGATTCCCCGTCAATGATGGGATGCGGTGCCGGAGAATGCTTGTCCGGCGGCCCGGCTTTCTTGCAGAGTGAGGTGGTCATCGATTTTACGTGTTCGCCGGAAAAGGAGTCCCAGGCGTGAGTCATGGCGAATTCGTGGAAAGTCCGGACGACCCGCATGCGCGGCTCAGGGACGGGCTGCTGCGTGACGGCTCGGGCCTGCCACGCGTCGGCCCGGCCCCGGCCGTCCGGTCCGGCCCGGTGCCCGCGGACGGCCTGCTCGCCGACCTGGCGGAGACGGGCCTCGCCCTGCGCCGCTTCGACCGGCCGCTGACCAACGGCGAATTCCGCGAGCTCGGCGCGGCGCTGGGCAGCCCCATGGCCGAGACCGACCCCGCGGTGCAGCCGTTCGTCGAGGACCGGGTCGTGCTCAACCTGATCAGCTCGCACGAGGAGACCATGGACGCGAGCCTGCAGCCGTTCGCGGCCAACTACCTGTCCCTGCACAGCGAGAGCAGCGGCCGGCCGGTGGCGGAACAGCCGCGCTACCTCGCGCTCATGTGCCGCGAGCCCGGCGACGATCCCGGGGCCGCGCTGACCGTGCTGACCCCCATGGCGAGCGTCGCCGGGCGGCTGACGGAGGACGAACTGGCGATCCTGCGGGCCACCCGCTACCGGCACGGCGACCCCCGGCTGAGGCTCACGCGGACGGAGAACGGCCGGCCGGTCTTCTCCTTCCGGGACTTCATGGCGCAGCCGCTGGAGTGGGTCACCGAGGCGGACGCCGCTGCGGAAGAGGTGAACGCCGCCATCGGCGCGCTGCTGGCCGCCATGTACGACCCCGGCCCCGCCACGGCCGTCCAGTGGGAGCCCGGACTGCTCGTCGTCTTCGACAACCGGGTCTTCTTCCACGGCCGCACCGCCCGGCCCCACCCCGCCACCCGTCGCCGGCACCTCAAACGCCTGCGCATCGTGGGGCGGCCGGTGACCTGAGGCCGTTCGGGACCGCGTCAGCGCACGCCGAACCCCGTCACCGTACGCCGAGCCCTCGTCAGCGCACGCCGAGCGCCCAGACCTGTTCCAGGCGGGCGCCCCTCAGCGTCTTCGGCCGCGGCGCGTCCATGCCCAGGTCCAGGACCGAGCAGCCATGGTCGACGGCGTACCGCAACGGAGCGTGCACCAGCAACTCGGTGTAGACGAGATGCCGCTCCTCAGGTTCGTCGGCCAGCCCGATCTCGTACAGTTCGACCCGCCGGCCGCGCCGGGCGACGAAGGACACACCGGCCATCCGCCCCCGGCCGTCGCGCACGACCAGCGCGCGGAACTCGTCGGCGTCGCCCGCCGCCCACTCCCGCAGCCTCAGCTCGATCAACGCCGGGTGGTCGGCCACGTCGTGCCGCGCCTTGACCAGGGCGATCAGCGGCGCGGCCTCCCCGAGGACGCCGAGCGGGTCGGCCCGGTCCGCGCGCAGCCCCAGCGCGTCGAGCCGCGCGCCCTCCTGGCGGATGCGGTATCTGCGCTTCTTGTCGAGCGTGGCCACGTACTCGTCCACGGAGCCGCCGGCCACGTCGATGATCGCGTTGGCGGACAGCGGGGCGAACACGGCGGCGGGCCCCAGCGCGTGGCGGAAGAGCTCGAAGTCCCCGGGCCGGAGGTAGAGGCTCACCGGCTCCAGCCCCTCATCGAGGCACGCGTCGAACGCGGCCCGCACGAGCCGACGGCCGACGGCCTCACGCCGCGCCGGCTCGTCGGCCGCGCTGAGCGTCACCCCCGACAGGAGGTCCACGCACCCGCCGACGTGACACCACCTCCGCGCGTCGTCGGGCGAGGAGCCCCAGAGGGACGGGGCGACCACCCGGGGATCCCAGCTCGGATCGCCTGCCGTCGCGCTCGTCCAGCGGTACATCCCCAGCAGCCCGACGACCCTCGCGCCCCGTCGCGCGACCGCCCAGCGGGTGTGCCGTCGCCGGTCACGGCTCACCGCGCGAAGCCGCGACGGCGAGAGCGCGAGCCCGGCCGCCGTCCAGTCACTGAACTCCAGGACGTCCTGGGCGTCCTCCGGCTCCACGACCTCGATGACCAGGGACGGGTCGTCCGTACGCGGGAGGGGAGTGTGCATGCGGTCCGTCCTGTACGGGAAACGGGGATCGGGGAGGCCACCGTAGCCTCCGCTCCACGAAAGCGGCCATGGCCACCGTCGGAAGCGCACCACCCGAGGCGCCGGCCCTTCGCGGTGGCGTCCTCATCCCTCATCGGGAACGCGCCCGCGCACCTCAGCCGTAAGTGGTGAGCCGGCAGTCCGAGAGGGGTGACATGGGCCGGCTTGACCTCGCTAGGACAACTGACCTAGGGTCCGTTAGGTCAAGCGTCCTAGTGGGCGGGCGTGGTCGAAGGAGGGGCTGATGAGTGGCGCGGCGACCCGTGACCAGATCGTCGAGTCCGCGGACCGGCTGTTCTACCACCGCGGCTACGAGCACACCTCGTTCGCCGACATCGCCGCGGCGGTGGGCCTGTCGCGCGGCAACTTCTATTACCACTTCAAGTCCAAGGACGCGATCCTGGACGCGGTGATCGAATCCCGGCTGGCCGGCACCCGGCGGATGCTGGAGCAGTGGGAGGACGAGCAGCCGACGCCAGGCGGCCGCATCCTGCGGTTCGTCGAGATCGTGCTGACCAACGGCCCGGACATCCGGCGGTACGGCTGCCCGGTCGGCACCTTGAACACCGAGCTCGCCAAGCTCGACCACACCCTGCGGGATCAGGCCCGGCGGCTGTTCACGCTGTTCCGCGACTGGCTGCGCGAGCAGTTCACGCTGCTGGGGCACGCCGAGCAGGCCGACGAGCTGGCCATGCACGTGCTCGCCTTCAGCCAGGGCGTCGCGGTGCTGTCCCAGGCCTTCGGCGACGAGGAATTCGTCCGGCGCGAGGTCGACCGGATGCGCGACTGGCTGAGCGCCTACGAGAAACGAGAGATCTGATGTTCGTGGTCCTGCTGCGGTTCGCCGAGAACAAGGACGCCGCCGGCCGGCACCTGAGCGGCCACCAGGAGTGGATCGAGCGCGGCCTGGACGACGGCGTGTTCCTGCTGGTAGGCAGCATCCTGCCGGGCCTCGGCGGCGCGGTTCTGGCGCACGGCACCTCGCTCGCCGAGCTGGAGAAGCGGGTGAAGGAGGACCCCTTCGTGGCCGAGAACGTCGTCACCGCGGAGATCATCGAGATCGCGCCGGGCAGGGCGGACGAGCGGCTGGGGTTCCTGCTGTGACGCCACCGTTCATCGGCCCGGACGGCGAACCGCGCTGCCCCTGGAGCGGCGGCGCCCCGGAATTCCTCGCCTACCACGACACCGAGTGGGGATTCCCCGTCGCCGACGACACCCGGCTGTTCGAGAAGATCAGCCTGGAAGGCTTCCAGTCCGGTCTGAGCTGGCGCACCATCCTGGCCAAGCGCGAGAACTTCCGCGCCGCCTTCGCTGGCTTCGACATCGCCGCCGTCGCCGGGTTCGGCGAGCGCGACGTGGAGCGTCTGCTGCTGGACGCCGGCATCGTCCGTCATCGGGGCAAGATCGAGGCCGTCGTCAACAACGCCCGCCGCGCCGAAGAGCTGATCGAGCGCGAGGGAAGCCTCGCGGCCTTCGTCTGGCGCTACGAGCCCGACGACGGTGAGCTGCCCGAACCGCAGACCGTCTCGACGTCACCGGCCTCGATCGCGCTGTCGAAGGATCTGCGCAGGCAGGGCTGGAAGTTCGTCGGGCCTACCACCGTGTACGCGTTTCTGCAGGCGATTGGGCTGATCAACGATCACGTCGAGGAGTGCGTCATCCGGTCCGAGGCTGGGGCGGCTCGTGAGGCGTTCGTCCGGCCCCGACGGCGTATGGCCGCTATGTAGGGTCGCCGATCGCGGGCCGGAAGCTGACCGTGCGCTGGTTCCTGCCCGACCCGCTGGAAGTTCGGAACGTCTTGCAGGTGAAGCAGTGCACGGCGCCGACGTGCCGGCCCGAGCGGGGGCGGCGGGGCGGCACGTCGGCGCACCCGTGGCGCCCGTCACGGGGCCGAGGGGTGAAGGTTACGGTCAGGCTATCCAGCGACACCCGCGCGGGGATCGGTCAGCGTGGCCATCGTTTCGAGCAGCGTCGTGTAGACGGGTCCGGGTTCAACGGGTTCCTCCCAGCTCGGCTCTTCCCCGGCCGCCGGATCGGGTTCCGCCGATGGGAAGAACAGCCACCACAGGTTGCGCCACGGGTCGAGGAACCGGGCGATGCCGTACCCGCCGTAGAAGGGAGACGCCGGAGTGACGACGGTCGCGCCGCGTTCGACCGCTCGGCGCAGCGTCTCCTCGGGGTCGGCGACGTACACCTGGGTCAGGGCCGGGGTGAACGGCCAGCCGGCCTTGCGGTCGGCGACCATGAGCAACGAGTTGCCGATCTTGACCTCGGCGTGGATCAGCGTTCCGTCTTCGGCGTAGAAGTCAGGGGTGCGGGCTTCCTCCCGCTCGGTCGCGTCGAAGACGGCGACGAGGAAGTCGATGAAAGGCGCGGCTCCGTCGACGACGACGAATCCGTTGACGGTGTTCTCGCCCTGAGGTTCGGGATCTTGCTTGGTCTTCTGCATACCGTGAGGCTAGAGACGATCGCGGTCAGATTCGTGCCGCGATGGAATCGGTCCGAAGGACGCCTTTCTGGGCGGTGTTCAGTGCTCGTGGCCGCCGGGGGTGATCAGTCCCGTCTCGTACGCCAGCACGACGAGCTGCGTCCGGTCGCGCGCGCCGAGCTTGGTCAGCAGCCGTCCGACATGGGTGCGGGCGGTCGCCGGGCTGATCGACAGCCGCCGGCCGATCTCGGCGTTGCCGCGTCCCGCGCCGACCTCCGCCAGCACCTCCCGTTCCCGGTCGGTCAGCACGTCGAGCCGCGCCGCGGCCTCAGGGCGGGCACCTGCCGCGGCGGCACGCATGACGCGGCGGGTCACAGCGGGCGACAGCAGCGCGTCCCCGCCCGCGACCACGCGCACCGCCTCGCGCATGCCCTCCGGCGTGGTGTCCTTGAGCAGGAACCCGGCGGCTCCGGCCCGCAGCGCCTCGTGCAGGTTGTCATCGGTGTCGAACGTCGTGAGCACGATGACCTGGACGTGCCGCAGGTCTGGATCTGCGGTGATGTGCCGGGTGGCGTCCAGGCCGTCGCGTCCCGGCATGCGGATGTCCATGAGCACCACGTCGGGACGGAGGCGGCCGACCAGCTCCACGCCTTCGTCGGCGCTTCCCGCGTCACCGGCGACGGTGATGTCCTCGGCGCGGTCGAGCAGCAGCCGCAGTCCCTCCCTGACCAGGTGCTGGTCGTCCACGATCACCACCCGGATCATGCCGGGTCCCGCAGCGGGATGCCGGCCTCGACCAGGAAACCGCCGTCCGGCGGTGAGGACGTGCGCAGGTCGCCGCCCAGCAGCGTCAGCCGTTCGCGCATGCCGGCCAGCCCCCAGCCGGGCCGGCCGGCGCCCTGATCGCCGCGTCCGTCGCCGCGTCCGTCGCCGCGTCCGTCGCCGCGTCCGTCGTCGCGGACGCGCAGCAGCAGCTCGTCGGCGCCGTAGTCGAGGTCGATGCGGACGGCCCGCGCCGCGGCATGCCGGAGAACGTTGCTCAGCGCCTCCTGAACCACCCGGTAGGCGGTCGCGTCCGAGATCGCGGGCAGCCGTACCGACGGGCCGGAGACGCGTACCTCGATGTCGAGCCCCGCCGCGGCGGCCGTGTCCACGAGCGCGCCGAGCCGGTCCAGACCGGGAACCGGGCCGTCTCCGTCTCCGTCGCTCCCGGTGCTCCCGGTGCTCCCGGTGCCCGCGTTGGCGCCGCGCAGCGCCTTGAGCGTCATCCGCAGCTCGCGGTTGACGTCGGCGCAGGCGGCGCGGGCCGCCGCGAGCGACCGTTCGGCCACGTCGGGGGCGTCGCGCAGCGACTCGCGTGCCGCGTCGGTGTGCAGCGAGATCACCGACACCGTGTGCGCGAGCAGGTCGTGCAGGTCCCTGGCGATGCGCAGGCGCTGGCCTTCCAGCCGCCTGGCCGCCTCGCGTTCGCGTTCCAGCGCCGCCGCGTGCTCGCGTCTGGCCAGCTCGGCCCGCCAGCCTCGGCGGGCGCGCACGGCGTCGCCCAGCGCGATGGCGGTGGCCATCAGCCCGACGGTGGTCACGCTCTCGAAGCCGAGCACGTACGCCGGGTCGTCCCCCTCGGCGATCCGCTGCGTGGTCGAGACGGCGAGCAGGACGGCCGCCGTCCCGATGGACCAGCGGAGCCTGCCCTGCTCGGCGGCGGAGAACAACGCCGCTCCCAGCGGCGCGGCCAGGCCGATCGGCGGGTACGACAGCCGGTAGTACACGATCAGGGCGGCGGCCGTGGCGAGGAGCGTCGCGACCGGCCAGCGGCGCCGGACGAACATGAGCCCGGCCAGCAGCCCGCCGAACGCGTACGCCGCCGGCCCCGGCCCGGCCGAGGCGTTCCCGACGTCCGCGGTGACGGCGGTGCCGACGACGACCAGCACCAGCATGGCCAGGGCGAGATCGGCCGCGATACCGCGCGCCTCGGACGGTTCGCCGTGCATGATGTCGTTCGTACTCTTCGCCCGCTTCCGTGACGTCTGCTCTGGTCAGTCTCGCGGGTGCGGACGGAAGCCCGGCACGATCCTGCTGATCACCCAGGCCGCCGCGCCGACCGCCGCACCCGTCCCGAGGCCGGTCGCCAGGCTGCTGAGCAGCGCGAACCCGCGCAGCAGCAGCCCCTCAGCGGCCGGCGACAGCGCACCGGCGAGCGTGCCGCCGAGGCGCGGCGGTTCGCCGCCGAACGACGCGTCCCAGAGGAGCTGATGGGTCACGCCGAGCAGGACGCCGTGGACGGCCCCCACGGCGAGCAGCGTCAGGAACGGGTTCGGCACCCGCCGCCACAACACCACGGCCGCCCAGACCGCGATCGGGACGAACACCAGCAACGCGTTCACCGCCGGCCCGGCGAGCCGCAGGTCGTGCGCGACCACGCGCGGCACGCCGAGCGCGGCCAGCCCCAGGATCGCCCACGCGGACAGGCCCAGCCGCCGCCGCCTCACGACGCACTCCCGGCGGCCCCGGGCAGGGCGGCGACGGCCGGTGCGGCGGGTCTGGGGGCGGCGGGGGACGATCGGTGTCGCATCGCATCTCACTCACGGGCTCGCAACGGTTCGGACCCTGGTCACGCTAGGGAACCGGGGTCCGGCCCGTCGTCGGCCCGAAGTCGCGACCGCCGTACGCGTCTCGACGTACGCCTCAGCGGCCCTGTCGCGGCGGCCTGTCACAGCGGCCCTGTCTCGGCAGCCGGTCACACCGCCCGGTCACGCTGGCCGGTCACACCGGCTGGTCACACCGGCCGTCACGGCGAAGGCGGGATGGTGGTGGACGGCCGCGCACCCGAACGCGATGACCACGCCTGAACCGGTACGCCACGGGCGCTGGCTCGATCTCCGCCCTCCCGTCGATCGGCCGGCCGGCGGCGAACCCGCGCACGCGCGACGAGGACGTCCGCCGCTGGTGGGGCCGCCACAGCGGTCAGACCTTATCCCTTCGAGAGGTCGTGGACGATCATCAGGTCCGTCCTCCACCGGCAAGCGCATCGGGATCGGTCGCCAACGGTCTGCGGGCCGTTCCGACACGGCGGCGATAGCCGATGGTTATGGCCACAGGTATTGGACGGCCGGAGCCCGTCCTGATCAGCATGGGTCCCTCTGACGACGGCGCAGGAGGAAGATCCATGACTGACGATCCCCAGATGTCCAGACGCGGAGTTCTCGCCACCGGTACCGCGGGGCTGGTGGCCCTGGCGGCGGCCGGGGTGGCGACCGCCGCGCCCGCCTCGGCCAACACCCAGAATCCGCCCGAACCGTCCACCGGACGAGCTGATCGCCGGGGCCGGTTCGCCCGCAAGGTGGTGCTGATCACCGGAGCGACGTCCGGCATCGGTCAGGCGACGGCGTACGAGATGGCCAGGCAAGGCGCTCACGTGTTCTTCTGCGGACGGCGCGAAGAACTGGGCCGCCGGCACCAGCAGGCCATCAGGGCGTTCGGGGGAGAGGCCACGTACCTGCGGGCCGATGTGTCGAAGGAGTCCGATGTACGGGCTCTCGTCGACGCGTGCGTACGGCGCTACGGGCGGGTCGACATCGCCTTCAACAACGCCGGGATCGAAAGCCCGAAGGCCGCGCCCTTGCACGAGCAGTCCTTGAGCGACCTGGAGACCGTCTGGCGCGTCAACGCGGCGGGGGTGTTCCTCGCGATGAAGTACGAGATCCCGCACATGCTCCGGCAGGGCGCCGGGATCATCATCAACACCGCGTCCATCTCCGCCGAGGTGGGGTTCGCCACGATCGCGCCCTACAACGCGAGCAAGCACGCGGTCGCCTCGCTGACCAAGGTCGCCGCACTCGAATACGCCGCCAAGAACATCCGGATCAACGCGCTCGCGCCGGGCGCCGTCGACACGCCGATGTTGCGGCGCGCGGCCGAGGCCTTCGGGGTCACCTATGAGCAGATCGCCCAGGACTACCCGATCAAGCGCATCGTGCAACCGCAGGAGATGGCGCGGGTGGTGATGTGGCTGGCCTCCGACGACGCCACCGCCGTCCTCGGCACCGACATCGACGCCTCAGGCGGCTACCTCACCGGCTGACGCCCAGCGGCCGCCGGGCGCCGTCCCGACGTTCCTGGGGTCCCGACGTTCCCAGGATCGCCACGATCCCGGCGATCCGGCCCCGACGATCGCGGCGCGGCGCGCGGGCGGCGCGGGGCGGTGGCGGTGAGGGGCGGTGGC
>NZ_JABCPZ010000369.1 GCF_013283785.1 Nonomuraea antri | reverse complement strand
CTCCAGCCCCGCACCTTCGGCCCGCCCTCTTCGGCCCACAGTCACCACCCCACAGTCGCCGCCCTCACAGTTGCCGCCCCACCGTCCGTCGGACCACACGTCCATCGGCCCGCCAGCTTCGCCCCCCCACCGCTACCAACACGCCGCCCCTGGCCCGTCACAATGGTGCACTGTCCCCGGCCTGCAGCCATCGGTCCGCCGCCTTCGACCCCGCCACCAACGCGCGCCCGGCCCGCGCATCCATCGGCGTGCCCCCTCCGCGGCCCGCAGCCATCAGCCGCCGCCTTCGACCGCATCTCCACCAACTGCGCCCTGGCCCCACGTCCATCGGCGCGCCGCCTTCGGTCCCACCATCGCGGCGCGTCGTCCCTGGCACCGCAGCCATCGCCACACCGCCCCTGACCCCCGAAGCCTTCGGCCCGTCGGCGAATGCCGTTCCATTCCGCTGGTTGCCGTACGGGAGCGAGCCGCCCTCACGACGAGCCGCTGCAGGCCGTCGCGCCGACGACCGCCAACGATCCGCCATGGAGAAGCCGCCGAGGTGCTGTGGGTGTACACCCACAGCACCTCGGACCCAGCGGCTCACGGTCGGCGACTCTTGGTCGGCGGCTCACGGTCGGCAAATCACGCCCAGCGACCCATGCCCAGCGACCCACGGTCGGCAGCCCATGCCCAGCGACCCGCGGTCGGCAGTTCACGGACTTCCGGCTAAGGAGCGGCCTGCCACGAGGTGCGGACGAGGGCCCGTTCCGTCGCCGCCAGATGAGTCGCCGCTGCCAGCCACGCTCGTGCGTACCCGTCCGGGCCGGAGTCCGTCAGCCGGCCGAAGACGTCGCGTTCTCGCCGGTCGGCCTCGTCTGCCAGGCCGGTCGCCAACTCGGCAGCGGTCTGGAAGCCGGAGCGGCGCAGGAACGCCGCCTGCTGCGCCGAGTCCCCGCTGCGCGCGGACTCGGCGACCGCCCTTCGCCCGCCGGAGACGGCCAGCTCGACCAGCCGCCGTACCCGCCAGAGCGGAGCGGCTTCCAGCAGGTCCGTCTCGGAGGAGCCGCCCTGGCCGAGCGGGAACAAGCCCGGTGGCGGCGGCGCCTCGGAGGGTGAGCGCGCACCCGACGGCGGGCGCGCGCCTGGTGACGGGCTCACATCTGGTGATAGGCCTGCATCTGGTGACAGGTCCACGTCTGGTGCCCAACCGTCGGGCAACGGAGCCACGTCAAGTGACGGGTGTACGTCGAATGTCGGGCTTGCATCAAGTGACGGGCTGCCATCGGGTGATGGGCCGCCGTTTGGTGACGAGTCAGCGTCGGGTGGGGAGCCAGTGTCGAAAGGCGGGCCACCATCGGATGCTGGGCTGGCGTCAGGAGACGGAGCTGCGTTGGGTGACGGGCTGGTGTCGGGTGATGGGCCTGCGTTGGGTGGCGGGCTGGTGTTCTGGGGTGGTAGGTGGGAGCCCTGGAGGCGGTCGTATCCGAGGTCGGCGCGTCCCTTCCACTCAGCCGGCAGCCGCAGCGTAACGGCGGCGCCCGGTACCGGTCCCACTGCGAGCGGACGGAGTGTGGCCGTCCGATCGGGCTCGACGCGGGCCACGACCCGTACGCACAGGCCGGGACGGGCGGCCAGCCGCCGCAGGTTCTCGACGTGCGCGAGGTCGGGATGGCGGCTGGCGGGCACCAGCCGGATCAGCGGGCCCTCGGCATGCAGCACCGGCTGACCCTTCGCCTCCGCGTTGCGGGCCTCATCCGTGCCCGAGTCATCGCCACCCGTGCCCGATGGCTGCATGCCCGATGGCTGCATACCCGGTGCCTGCGAGCCCGGTGCGTCCGTGCCCGGTGCGTCCGTGCCCGGTGCGTCCGTGCCCGGTGCCTGCGTACCTGGATCGGACGGGGCGTCGCGGGCGGTGGCCTGCGGATCGGGGGTTGCGGGTTGCGGGTCGGGGGCTGTGGCCGGCGAATCGCCACCGGTGGCTCGTGGGTCGCGGGTGTGGGCTTGTGGATCGGGGGTTATCGGGCGTAGTTCGCGGGCGAGTACGTGGTCGCCGGACGCGCCGAGGATCACCAGGTCGCACCCGACCGGTTCCCTGACCTGCTCCGCCGCCTCCTCCTCGCTCCACGCCCCAGACGACAGACGCGCTCCCGCCGCCTCGGCCAGCGGACGCGCGAACAGGTCGGCCAGCGGCCCGTCCGTCCAGGCGAGACCGGCGACCGGGGTGGCGCGCACGCCCTTGCCCGCGCCGAGGCGTCCGTCCGGGGACACGGTCGCCCCCGCGATCAGCAACCCACCGCGCGCCAGTTGCGCGTGGCTCATCATGGCCGCTCCGATGGCCACGGTCGCGGTGGCGGCACCCCGGGCGCGCGAGGGTCCGCCGGGCTTGACGTCGGCGACGGAGAACCAGCGTCCGTCCTCCGTGACGAGGTGGGTGACCACCCCGCCGTAGCCGGTGCTGCTGATCACCGGCTCGCGGAAGACGCCGTGGACCTTCAGGCCGCCGTTCGGACGGTAGCCGCGCCGCAGGGTGCCGATCAGCGCGGGATCGGGGTCGGACGCGGCCAGCCTGCCCACGGTGAGCAGCAGCTCGCGCAGCGCCGATACCAGGTCGGCGAGGCGGTGGCCGTCGTAACGCGCACGGGCCGCCCGCAACCCGCGTACGACGCGCAGCGTGGCCGCCTCGGCCTTGGGCAGGCCGGCGAGACGGGCGGTGTGCGCGGCCTTGAGCAGTTCGGCCTGCGGCACCGCGCCGGCGCCTGGGACGCCTGTCGACAACACCGCCGCCGCCGCACGCCACAACCCGGCGGCCGCCGCGACCTGCGCCGCACTAGGCTCGGCCCGCCCCCCGTTCGGCTCGGGCCGTGCCGTGTCGGGGTCGACTCGCGGGGCGCCGGCTGCCTGGCTCTGCTGGGAGTCGCGCTCCGGTCCTGAAACCGGCCCGGGCCTCGCGGACGCGGATGGCTCTGCGTCGAGGTTCGCCTCGGCCGGTGCTGCGGATGGGTCTCCCGCCGCCGAACCCGCCGTTTCTGCCGAGTACGACGCCGCCACCGGACCCGCCGCAGCCGGCGTCGCCGTCGAACCCGACGTGCTCGCGCCCGGCGTGTCCCCGTTCGGGCCCCGGTGGCCCGCATCCGCAGCGTTGGTGCCGGTGTCCGGAAGCGCGTCGTCCAGTGGCGTGGGGTCGGCCAGGGGGCAGGCGGTGAGCAAGGCCGCCCGGTGCAGGCAGCGGGGTGCGAGGAGGCAGGTGCAGCGCGCCTGCTCCGCGTCCGCGATCACCCCGGACGGTCCCGGGGAGAGCGTGACCACCGCGTCCGTGCCGCAGGTGATCACGACGTCCGTGCCGTCGGCCACGCGGTCCAGTGCCGCGTACTGCTCGACGGCGGCGTCCAGTTTCTTGCGCAACCTGGTGGTCAGGCCCTCGACGGCGGCGGCCACCAGGTGCGGCGCCGCGGGCGGGAGCGGCCCGGCCGGATGAGCGTTCGTTGCAGAGGTGGTCACCGGACTTCTCCCCGGAGGCGGTCGCCCACCCAGCGGGCGAGGGCGAGCGGGCTGAGCGCGGCGACGGGCATGCCGGCCGCGACGAGCTGCTGGGCGATGGGCAGCGAATAGCGGGGTACGCCCTGGTCGTCCAGCGCGGCGCAGCCCAGCAGGTGGACGCCGGATCCGGCGAGCGCGCGCACCTCGGCGAGCAGGCCGCCCACCGGGTAGCCCTCCTCGAAGTCGCTGACGACCACCACGAGGGTACGGCTGGGCACGGTGACCAGCGTCCGGGCATGAGCGAGCCCGGCGGCGATGTGGGTGCCGC
The DNA here is from genome assembly GCF_013283785.1 of Nonomuraea antri. GTDB lineage: Bacteria > Actinomycetota > Actinomycetes > Streptosporangiales > Streptosporangiaceae > Nonomuraea > Nonomuraea antri. Next base: position 2,658 of record NZ_JABCPZ010000369.1, on the reverse strand, counting down.
CGCCGACCCGTACTTCGAGCAGCAGCGAAAGCGGGTCGTCCACCCGGTCGGTCAGGTCGATCACCTGGGTGGAGAACGTCAGGAAGTGGGTCGAGAGCGTCGGCACGCCCCCGAGGACGGCGGCGGTCAGCGCGGACCACACCACCGAGGCCTCCATCGACCCCGACACGTCGACCACCAGGATCAGCCGCCAGTCGGCCTCCTGCCTGGCCCGGGTGTTGAACACCGGCCGCTCCGGCACCACCACGAGCCGGCCGTCGTCGAGTCGGCGCGTGTGTGCCAGGTTGGCGCGCAGGGTGCGCGACAGGTCGAGCCTGCCGCCTGGACGTCTGGTCGGACGGGGTGAGGCCAGGCCGGTCAGCGCGGGTCGCATCCGGGTGGCGAGCTCGCGGGCGAGTTCGTCGACCAGCCGGCGGACGAGTGGCCTGAGCTTGGCGACCTGCTGTTCCGGCATCCCGCCCGCCAGGGACAGCACCGAGGTCAGCAGTTCGACGGAAGGCCGGACCGAGGCGGGGTCCAGTTCGGTGAGCACGTCGGTGCGGCCCGTGTCGGCGGCGCGCGCCAGCACCTCCTCGCGTACGTCCGTGCCGAACAGGGACTCCAGCTCCTCGGCCCATTCGCGGGCGGTGGGGAACGGGTCTCCCTGGCCGCCGGTGTCGCCGCCGGGGGCGCCACCTGGGCCGCCGCTCGGGCCGAAGTCGTCCGCGCCTTCGCCGCGTCCGGTTCCGTAGAGTTCGTCCAGGGCGCGGGCGTACGGACGGGCGCCGGCGGGCAGCCGTTCCCGCTCCCGGCCGAGCAGCAGCCGCCATCGGTCGGGTGGCAGCAGCCGCAACGGTCCCTCCGCCTGACCCGCTACGGGTTCAGCGGGGACTTCGAGGCCCGGTTCCGCGCCGGTGGGCGCCGGTGGGAGGTTCGCTGCAGCGGGCGCGGGTGCCGGGGCCGCGTCCACGGGCGCGGGCGGTTGTGCGGCGAGGCCGAGAGCGTTCAGGGCGTCGCGGCCGGCGGCGTCGGCGGCGGTCCAGGCGGCCAGCAGCTCGGGCGGCGCGCTCAGCACCAGGTCCAGCTTGTCGCCCAGCCGTTCCGACACCGCCCCCAGCAGCCGGCCACGTGCCGCCGGCGAGAGCGTGTCGAATCCGCCGCGCAACGCCGGCAGCCGATCGAGGAACTCCTTGTCGCTGAGCCCGTCGATCCGGTCCATCAGCGGTTCGAGCGCGGCGGGCGCCGTCTGGAGCAGCGGGCCGGCGGCCGTCAGGACACCGGTCAGCAGCAGGCTCAGGCGGCGGCGCGCGTCCGGGCCGGTGGCGGCGTCGATCCAGCCGGCGGCGCGCTCGCCGAGCGCGTCGGGACCGTCCAGGTCGAGCAGGACGCGGGCGGCCAGCGCGGCGCCCTGGATCAGCGGCGCCCCGGTACGCGCGAGCGTGTCCAGCGCGTCGTCCATGCGCAGCCCCAGCCGGTCCTCGCCGGCCCGCGTGGCGAGCGCGACGAGGGCGACCGCGTCTTCGGGCTGGTCGCTGCCGGCCAGCCCGGGCAGCGCGCGGACGGCCGCCTCCACCAGGTCGCCCGCCAGCCCGGCGGCCTGTTCGCGCCCCTCGGGGGTGGTGCCGGGCAGGTGCTCGCGGCGCAGGGCCTCCAGCAGGTCCAGGGCGTCGAGCAGTTCGGTGAGCGTGGCGGTGGCCGGCAGCGTGACGGCGGCGTCGTTCAGCCGGTGCGCGACCAGGTCAGGCAGGTCGCAGCGGGCCGCGGCGCGCAGCGCGGCGAGGATCGTGCGGCAGGTGGGCCCGCCGTCCGCGCTCTCGCGCCGGTAGGTCTCACGCAGTGTCCCCGCCGCCGCCTGGGACGGGGTCACGCCCCGGACGCCGGCCAGGTCGAGCAGCGCGGGCACCGCCGGGGTCCAGGACAGACGCCACTTGGTGGTGAGCGCGGTGCCGTCGCCGGTGCCCAGGACCTCGAGCGGCTCGCCGTAACCGACTCCGCACACGAGTAGGCGTTGCAGCAGCACCTCCCGTCGGGCGTCCAGCTCGGAGCGCAGCGGGTCGAGACGCACTTCGCGCTGCTCCGGGTCGTCCGGGCACGGGAGCCGGAGCGCGGCCAGCTCCTCCTCCACGGCCGGCCCCAGCCCGGAGCGCGGCGTGCCGGGCGCGGTACGTCCGCGCGCGGTGCCGACGAAGACCGCGTCGAGAGCCTTCGCCAGCGCCCGGCCCCGGCCCAGCGGCTCGCCCTGGCCGAGCACCGTCGTCACCGCTTCGAGCAGCTCGCCCCGGCCGGGCGCGGACAGTCCGCGCAGGTGGGCGAGGTCGCAGGCCAGGCGCAACGTCTCGACGGCCTCGCCGGTGCCCGCGGTGTGCCCGGCCGCGCGCAGTTCCCGGCACAGGTCGGTGATCGCGCGCGCGGCGCCGTCCCTGACCCGCTCGGGTACGCCGCCCGCCTCGAACACCGCCTGCTGCCAGCGCGGGTCACGGATGCCCGCCGGGTAGCCGGAGCGGGAGTCGAGCAGGTCGAAGGCATAGGGGACGAGGGAGGTGACGGGCGGCGCGGCGGCCCCCTTGCCGGATGAACGGGCCGGCGCGGATGAGCGTGCGGCCGTAGAGGCAGTCGTCCGGGGGGTGGGGGCCAAAGGCACGGAGGCGTGTTCTGGGACTGTCTCTTATACAAAGCTGA
>NZ_JABCPZ010000368.1 GCF_013283785.1 Nonomuraea antri | reverse complement strand
AAGAGACAGGGGGGCCGGCAGGCCACCCTCGCCCCGGGGCGGAGCCCCGGAATCAGACGCAGCCTGAGCCTCCGCCGCGCGAAGCGCGCCCTCGGGCGAAGCCGATGCCCTTAGCCCCGGGGCGAAGCCCCGGAAGGAGACACAGCCCGAGCGCCAGCGAGGCCCACGCCTTCCCGGGGGGTCGAAGGGGGCGCGCAGCCCCCTGGGAGACGCTGCCCGCAGCTCCCACCGCGCGCAGCGCACCCCCAGCGAAGGCCCTCGCCTTAAAGCCCCAAGGCCCCAAGCCCCTGAGAACCGTCAGGCCCCCAGGCAGGCAGGCCCGAGAAGCTGCTTGAGGTCGCCCATCAACGCAGGCGAAGGCGTAACCCGCAACCGATCGTCCACCCGCATCACCGTCGTCCTGGGCCCGTTGTGCACCTGGAGATGCACCTCCGACGTCCCCGGATGCGTGGTCAGGATCTCCTTCAGCCGCCCCACCACCGGCGGCGTGCACCGGGTCAAGGGCAGGCTCACCAGCAGCGGCCCGCCGGCCTCCACCGTCAGGTCGGGGGCCGTCACCTCCATGGCGATGATCTTGGCGACGTCTTCCCGCTTGTCGATGCGTCCCTTGACGAAGACGATGGCGTCCTCGGCGAGGATGGTCGAGCACAGCTGGTACGACGACGGGAAGATCATCACCTCGATCGAGCCTTCGAGGTCTTCCAGCTGGGTCAGCACCCAGGTGTCGCCCTTCTTGGTGACCTTGCGCTGCACCCCGCTCAGGATGCCGCCCACCGTCACCACCTGGCCGTCGGCGCGGCTTTCGTCCTGGACGGCGGCGATCGAGCAGTCGGCCCCGGCGGCGAGGATGTGCTCCACGCCGAACAGCGGGTGGTCCGACACGTACAGGCCGAGCATCTCCCGCTCGAACTGCAGCAGCGTGTTCTTGTCCCACTCCCCGACCGGGATCTGCACGTCGAAGGTCTGGTCCTCGCCGCCGTCGATCGCGCCGAACAGGGAGTCTTGGCCGATGGCCTCGTTCTTCTTGATGTCGATGATGGCGTCGACGGCCTGCTCGTGCACCATGACCAGGCCCTTGCGGACGTGGCCCAGCGAGTCGAAGGCGCCGGCCTTGACCAGCGACTCGATCACCCGCTTGTTGCAGACGATCGCGGGCACCTTGCGCAGGAAGTCCTTGAACTCGGCGAAGCGGCCCTTCTCCTTGCGGGCCTTGATGATGCCGTCGACGACGTTGCCGCCGACGTTGCGCACCGCCGACAGGCCGAAGCGGATGTCGGTGCCGCGCGGGGTGAAGTCGAAGTCGGAGTCGTTGACGTCCGGCGGGAACACCTTGATGCCCATGCGGCGGCACTCGTTGAGGTAGAGCGCCGACTTGTCCTTGTCGTCCTTCACGGACGTGAGCAGCCCCGACATGTAGGCGGCCGGGTGGTTGGCCTTGAGGTAGGCCGTCCAGTAGGAGACCAGGCCGTAGCCGGCGGTGTGCGCCTTGTTGAAGGCGTAGTCGGAGAACGGCAGCAGGATGTCCCACAGCGCCTTGATGGCGGCAGCCGAGAAGCCGTTGTCCTGCATGCCCTTCTCGAAGAACTCGAACTGTTTGTCCAGCTCGGACTTCTTCTTCTTGCCCATCGCGCGGCGCAGCAGGTCGGCGCCGCCCAGCGAGTAGCCGGCGACCTTCTGCGCGATGGCCATGACCTGCTCCTGATAGACGATCAGGCCGTAGGTCGTGTCGAGGATCTCCCTGAGCGGCTCTTCCAGCTCGGGGTGGATCGGGGTGATCTCCTGCTGGCCGTTCTTGCGCAGCGCGTAGTTGGTGTGCGAGTTGGCGCCCATCGGGCCGGGACGGTAGAGCGCGAGGGCGGCGGAGATGTCCTCGAAGTTGTCGGGACGCATCAGGCGCAGCAGCGAGCGCATGCCGCCGCCGTCGAGCTGGAAGATGCCCAGGGTGTCTCCCCTGGCCAGCAGCTCGTAGGTCTTGACGTCGTCGAGCGGCAGGTCGAGCAGCTCGATCCGCTCGCCGGTGGTGGCCTCGATGGCCTTGATGCAGTCGTCGATGATCGTCAGGTTGCGCAGGCCCAGGAAGTCCATCTTCAGCAGGCCGAGCGTCTCGCAGGTCGGGTAGTCGAACTGCGTGATGATCGCGCCGTCGGAGTCGCGGCGCATGATCGGGATGTAGTCGGTCAGCACCTCGGACGACATGATGACGCCGGCGGCGTGCACGCCGGTCTGCCTGATCAGGCCCTCCAGGCCCTTGCCGAGGTCGATGGTCGACTTGACGTCGACGTCCTCCTCGTAGAGCTTGCGCAGCTCGCCCGCCTCGTTGAAGCGCGGGTGGTCCTTGTCGAAGATGCCGGAGAGCGGGATGTCCTTGCCCATGACGGCGGGCGGGAACGCCTTGGAGACGCGGTCGCCCAGCGCGTACGGGTAGCCCAGGACGCGGCCGGCGTCCTTGATGGCGGCCTTGGCCTTGATGGTGCCGAACGTGGCGATCATGGCGACCTTGTCGGCGCCCCACTTCTCGGTCACGTACCTGATGACGTCGCCGCGCCTGCGCTCGTCGAAGTCGATGTCGACGTCGGGCATGGACACGCGTTCGGGGTTGAGGAACCGCTCGAAGATCAGGCCGTGCGGGATCGGGTCGAGGTCGGTGATGCCCAGCGCGTACGCCACCAGCGAGCCGGCCGCCGAGCCACGGCCGGGGCCGACCCGGATGCCGTTGTTCTTGGCCCACATGATGAAGTCGGCGACCACGAGGAAGTAGCTCGGGAAGCCCATCTGGATAATGACGCCGAGCTCCTTCTCGGCCCAGGCGCGGTGCTCCTCGTCGAAGCCGCCGGGGAAGCGGCGCTCCATGCCCTTCCAGACTTCCTGGCGGAAGAACTGCTCCTCGGTCATCCCCTCGGGGATCGGGAAGGTCGGCATGAGGTTCTTGAACTCGAAGAACCCGGACGGGTCGACCTTCTCGGCGACCAGCAGCGTGTTGCGGCAGCCCTCGGCCCACAGGTCGGAGGAGTCGACGGCGCGCATCTCGTCGGCGGTCTTGATGTAGTAGCCGGAGCCGTCGAAGCGGAAGCGGTCGGGGTCGGACAGCTGCTTGCCGGTCTGGATGCACAGCAGGGCGTCGTGGGAGGAGGCGTCGGACTCATAGGTGTAGTGCGAGTCGTTGGTGACCAGCGGCGGGATGTTCAGCTCCCGGCTGATGCGGGTCAGCCCGTCGCGGACGCGGCGCTCGATGTCGAGCCCGTGGTCCATGATCTCCAGGAAGAAGTGTTCCTTGCCGAAGATGTCCTGGTATTTCGCGGCGGCCTTGAGCGCCTCGTCGTACTGGCCGAGCCTGAGCCTGGTCTGCACCTCGCCAGACGGGCAGCCGGTGGTGGCCATCAGGCCCTCGGAGTGCTCGGCGAGGATATCCGCGTCCATGCGGGCCCACTTGCGCACGAACCCCTCGGTGTAGGCGCGCGAGCTGAGCTTCATCAGGTTGTGCAGGCCCGCCTTGTTGCGCGCCCAGATCGTCATGTGGGTGTAGTAGCCACCCGCAGAGACGTCGTCCTTCTTCTGGTGCGGCTCGCCCCACAGGACCGGCTTCTTGTTGTGGCGCAGCTCGGGCGCGACGTACGCCTCGATGCCGATGATCGGCTTGATGCCCGCGCCGGTGGCCTGCCGGTAGAAGTCGTAGGCGCCGTGCATGTTGCCGTGGTCGGTGATCGCGATCGCGGGCATGCCCAGGTCGCCGACCTGTTTGAACATCTGCTTGAGCCGGGCGGCCCCGTCGAGCATCGAATATTCCGTATGCACATGCAGATGGACGAACGAGTCGCTGGACGACATGGAGCGGCGCCTCCCCGGTCTGATGTGGTTGTGCCACCTGACTCTAGTGGGCCGCGCCGACATCCCTGACGCGTTGCGGCGGGACCGTCCGACCGGCGTGCCGGGGACCGCCCCGGCCACCGGCCTCGATATCGTCTTCTTCACGGAAAGTAATGAAGGAGACACTTAGTGCAGCCGGACACCGACGAGGGATACAGGCACGCGCTGGGCAACCGGCAGGTCCAGATGATCGCGATCGGCGGGGCGATCGGGGTCGGCCTGTTCCTCGGCGCGGGCGGCCGGATGGCGGCGGCGGGGCCGGCGCTCGTCCTCTCCTACACCGCGGCGGGGATGGCCGCGTTCTTCGTCATGCGGGCGCTGGGCGAGCTGGTGCTCTACAAGCCGGCCTCGGGCTCGTTCGTCGAGTACGCCAACGAGTTCATCGGCCCGTGGGCGGCCTTCGCCAGCGGCTGGATGTACTGGATCAACTGGGCGTTCACCGGCATCGCGGAACTCACGGCCATCGCGGCCTACATCTACTACTGGGCCCCGGGCTTCCCCCGCTCGCTCACCGCGCTGATCGCGCTCGGCCTGGTGCTGGCGGTCAACCTGCTGTCGGTCAAGCTGTTCGGCGAGCTGGAGTTCTGGTTCGCGCTGCTGAAGGTGCTGGCCATCGTCACGTTCCTGGTCGTCGGCCTGGTGCTGGTGATCTTCACGGTGGGCCAGGCCGGGCCGCACAACCTCACCGGGCACGGCGGCTTCTTCCCGCACGGGTTCCCGATCGTGCTGATGAGCCTGCAGTCGGTGGTGTTCGCGTACGCCTCGATCGAGCTGGTCGGCATCGCGGCCGGCGAGACGGCCAACTCGCACGAGGTGATGCCGCGCGCGATCAACGGCGTCGTGTGGCGCATCGCGATCTTCTACGTGGGCTCGGTGCTGCTGCTCGGCATGGTGCTGCCGTGGACCGCCTACAGCGCGGGCACCTCGCCGTTCGTGACGGTCTTCTCCAGCCTGGGCGTGCCGTGGGCGGCCGACGCGATGAACCTCATCGTGATCACCGCCGCGCTGTCGTCGTGCAACTCCGGCCTGTACGCCACCGGCCGCATCCTGCGCTCGATGGCGATGAAGCGTGAGGCGCCGTCCTTCACCGGGACGCTCAGCTCCAGGCACGTGCCGATCGGCGGCATCCTGTTCACCGCGATCATGCTGCTCGCCGGGGTGGCGCTGTTCTACTTCCTGCCCGAGCGCGCCTTCAACATCGCCACCGCGGTGGCCTCGCTCGGCGTGATCACCACCTGGGGCGTGCTGGTGTTCTGCCAGATCAGGCTGCGCAGAACGGGGCACCGCTCGGCCTTCCCCATGCCCGGCACCCCGGTCACGAACTGGCTGACCCTGGCCTTCCTCGCGCTGGTCGTGCTGATGATGCCGTTCGCCGACCGCGATCAGCGGGTGGCCTTCTTCCTCATCCCCGCGCTGGTGGTGGGCATCGCGCTGGGCTGGCGCATCGTCAACCGGCGCCGCTCGGCCGTGCCGGGCCGCCGGGCGCGGGGTTAGAGTCGCGGAGGCGGCGACAGGGGGTCGGGCCGCGGGAGTCGCTCGGGGAGGGCACGCTGGGCACGGCACGGCGGACGGTCATCCTGATCGTCCAGAACACACGGTGGGCGTGGCGTCAGGTGTGGCGGCGGGCGGGCGTCCGGGTCGCGGTGGCGGTCGCGCTGGGCGCCGGGCTGGCCCTGGCCGGGGTGCCGCTGGGCGCGTACGAGAGGCTGGCGTGCGGCGCGCTGGAGATCGGCTGCACCGGCACGCGCCCGCCGAGCGCGGCGCTGCCGCGCCTCACCCGGCTGAGCGCCACGCAGGTGGCGCTGAGCGGCGGGTACGTCGCGCTGGGCGACTCCTACTCCTCGGGTGAGGGCGTCTACGACCAGAGCCAGGCGCCGCTCGACAGCGGCGCCGGCCAGTGTCACCGATCGAGCGGCTCCTACCCGCCGCTGATCGCGGGCGCGCACGCCTTCGGCGGCGGCGCCGGCTTCTACGCCTGCAGCGGCGCCACGACCGGCCAGCTCCTGTCCGGCCAGTACGGTCACCAGCCGCAGATCACCCGGGTGACGGCGGCGGCGAGCCTGGTGACGCTCAGCATCGGCGGCAACGACGCCGGGTTCACCGAGGTGCTCACCGGCTGCATCGTCAAGCTGCCCTGGTCGTCGGCGTGCGTCGACCAGGAGGCCGCGGTCGCGCGCCGGATCGCCGATCTGCGCGCCGGCGTGCTGAAGGTGCTGCGCGAACTGCACGCCCGCGCCCCGCGGGCGCGCGTGATCGTGCTGGGCTACCCGCGGCCCTTCCCCGCCCAGCCTCCCGGCCCCGTCGACAACCTCACCGAGGACGACCAGCGCTGGCTCAACGCGGTGACCCGGCGGCTGAACGACCGGGTCGGGGCGGTGGTCAAGGACTTCGACCGCACCCTGGCCGCGCTGGGCGCCCCGGGCAGCGCCGAGTACGTCGACGCCTACGAGGCGTTCACCGGGCACGAGGTGGGCCGGCCGGAGCCGTACCTGCACGGGCTGGCGATGAACCTGGAGGAGCTGCGGGTGTACCCGCGCAGCTTCCACCCGACGGGCCCGGGCTACCGCCGCTTCGCCGAACTCATCACCGCCCAGATCGCCCACGGCCCTGGCCGCCCCATGAACAACTTCCACATCACCACCCCCTGACCC
>NZ_JABCPZ010000367.1 GCF_013283785.1 Nonomuraea antri | reverse complement strand
GAGCCGACCACCTCGCCCGAGCCGAGCCTGACCCCCACCGCGGGCGTGCAGCCCAGCGCCGCCCAGGAGGACGCCCAGGATTGAGGCCCAGGTCACATTTACTGTTGTGACGAATGTGACAAAAGAGCATATTTCAGGCTCTGACTCGAAGATCCCCCACGAGATAGGGCATCCTGGTGTGCTTGGGGACCGAGCCGGGGACCGGGGAGCGCTTGACGGTGTGTTTAACACCACACAAATAACCTTGCCCTGCCGGTAAACCGGAGCGCGTCGCCAAGCGTCGGCATTGACGTGCCCATGCACCGATTGGTCCCATGAATATGCGATCAATCGCGCTTTACCCAAGCCAGGACCAGGAGAGAGACAAGTAGATGCTCAAGCACCGCAGAGCGCTCACGTGGCTGCTCGCGTTGGCGTGCATCGCGGGAGCCGCAATCGCGCTGTTCGACATCCAGACGCCGTTGCGCCCGTTCTTGATCTCCCTGTTCCTTCTCGTCGTACCAGGAGCGGCAGTCGTCGGGCTGTTGCGTGATCGTGATCCGCTTGCCGCACTATCTGTAGGAGCCGCGGCAAGCCTCGTACTGAACGTCCTCCTCGCCCAGGCCATGTTGTTCTTCAACGCGTGGTCGCCCAGGGCCGGGGTGGCGACGGTCGCCGTGCTCGGAGGGTTCATGTACGTGCTTCGCGTGTTGTACCGGGGGAAGAACATGCAGACCGAACAGGGGGCCAGGGCAAGGTGAACATCCAGGTCGTTCGGCCGAGGGAGCTCGGAGACTCCGAGCGGGCCCGATGGCGTGAGCTTCAGAAGGCAGACCCGAGTCTGGACAATCCGTTCCTGTCGGTCGAGTTCGCCGTGGCAATGGACCGTTTGCGTGACTACGTGAGGGTGGCGGTCATCCACGACGGAACCGGCATCGCCGGGTTCTTCCCGTACGAGCGGCACAGCTTCGGCATCGGCAAGCCGCTCGGCGGCTTCCTCACTACGTGTCACGGTTTGATCTCGATTCCGGACCTGAAGCTCGATCCGAAGGCGCTGCTGCGGGCCTGCAAGCTCAACGTCTACGACTTCGACCACCTGGTCGCCGGCCAGCCGACGTTCGCCGAGTACGAGACGGACGTGCGCCCCGCCCCGGTGATGGACTTCACCGCCGGCTTCGACGCGTGGATCGAGCAGGTCAAGTCGAACTCCCCGAAGAACCTCAAGACCGTGCGCTACAAGGAGCGCAAGCTCGGCAGGGAACAGGGTGAGCTGCGCTTCGAGTGGGCCTCCGCCGACCCCGAGGTGCTGCGCACGCTGCTGGCGTGGAAGTCCGACCAGTACCAGCGCACCGGCCGGGTCGACAGGTTCGCCCAGCCGTGGATCGTGGAACTGGTCGACATGATGCATGCCGAGAGGTCATCGGACTTCTCCGGCGTGCTGACCATGCTTTATGCCGGGGACGTACCGGTGGCGGGGCATTTCGGCCTCCGGACGGCGACGACCCTTGTAGGGTGGTTCCCCGCCTACGACACCGAGTTCGCCCGGTACTCGCCGGGCATCGTCCATCATCTGCAGATGGCCGAGGCCGCGGCGGCCGACGGGCTCCACATGGTGGACATGGGCAAGGGCGGCAAGGAGTACAAGGACTGGCTCAAGAGCGGCGTCCTGTACGTCGCCGAGGGCCGGGTCTCCAGGCCCTCCGCGACGGCGGCGGTGCACTGGATGGGACGAACTCCTTTCAACAAAGCCCGAACAATCGTCTTGGATCGACCGTCTCTCTATAGAGCGGCCGATCGTGTCCTCAAGGGCTTCGGTCGGGTGCGCAGCTCGTTGCAGCAGCAGGAGTCGCCCAACCCATCCGTCAAGGAACCGACCGGAGCCCGCTGAAGCATCCCCACCCCCCGGCACACAGCACACCCTCACACTCCACACAGGACCCACCGATGCACCGTTCCCCGGCACCGCCGTTCCCGCAGCACCCGGGAGCGAGCGTGGCCGGTACGCAGCGAGGGGTCCCGGAAGGATTTCCCTCGCCATGAGTCCCGAGATCACCAAGCGAAACGGCAAGGTCCAAGTCGCGCCCTTGCGATCCATGCCGTCCCCGGAGAGCTTCACTCCCGTCACCCCCCACCTGGCCATCTCCCCGACGGTCAGCGTGGTCGTGCCGGCGATGAACGAGGCGGAGAACCTGCCGCACGTCTTCGCCACGATCCCGCAGTGGGTCGATGAGATCATCCTGGTCGACGGCAACTCCGTCGACGACACCGTCGAGGTGGCCAAGCGGCTGCGGCCGAACGTGAAGATCGTCAACCAGACGGGCAAGGGCAAGGGCGACGCGCTGGCCGCCGGTTTCGCCGCCTGCACCTGCGACATCATCGTGATGATCGACGCCGACGGCTCGACCGACGGCCGCGAGATCATCTCGTTCGTCGGCGCGCTGGTGACCGGCGCGGACTTCGTCAAGGGCTCGCGCTACGCGGCCGGCGGCGGCTCCGACGACCTCAGCCCGATCCGCTCGATGGGCAACAAGGCGCTGACCGCCATCGTCAACAAGATGTACGGCACGCACTACACCGACCTCTGCTACGGCTACAACGCCTTCTGGGCCCGTCACCTCGACGTGCTCGACCTCGACTGCGACGGTTTCGAGGTCGAGACGCTGATGAACGTGCGGGCCGCCAAGGCCGGGCTCAAGGTGCACGAGGTGCCGAGTCACGAGCGCACCCGCATCCACGGCGAGAGCAACCTGCACGCCGTACGGGACGGCTTCCGCGTGCTCAGGACGATCCTGCAGGAGTGGCGTCGCCAGCCCACCGAACCGCAGCCTGAGCCGACCGCCGCCCCCGCCGCTGACCGAGGCGTCGCGTAAGAAGGATCGTTGTGAACACGTCTGTTGTCATCTGCGTCTACACCGAAGAGCGCTGGGAGGACATCAGGCAGGCAGTCGAGTCGGTCGAGAACCAGAGACGCCCGCCGCACGAGCTGATCCTGGTCGTCGACCACAACCCGGACCTGCACCTGAAGCTCAAGAACGCGTATCCCCAGGCGATCGTCGTGGAGAACACGCACGAGCAGGGTCTGTCCGGAGGCAAGAACACCGGAGTGGCCACGGCCACCGGTGACATCGTGGCGTTCCTCGACGACGACGCGGTGGCGGACCCCGAGTGGCTGGCGGCTTTGGAGGAGGGCTTCCAGGTACCCGGGGTCGTCGGTGTGGGCGGCAGAACGGACCCGTTGTGGGCCTCCGCGCGCCGCCCGCGCTGGTTCCCGTACGAGTTCGACTGGACGGTTGGCTGCACCTACCGCGGCATGCCCGCGGTCAGGGCGCCGATCCGCAACGTGATGGGCGGCAACGCCGCCTTCCTGCGCGAGATCGTGGCCGAGGTGGGCGGCTTCCACAGCGGGATCGGACGCAGCGTGCAGGGGCGCAAGTCGCGCCCGCTGGGCTGCGAGGAGACGGAGTTCTGCATCAGGCTGAGCCAGCGCAAGCCGGGCTCGGTCATGCTGTTCGAGCCGCGCGCGGTGATCGGGCACAAGGTGTCCAGGCAGCGCGAGCGGTTCGCCTACTTCAGGTCCAGGTGCTATGCGGAGGGGCTGTCGAAGGCCCTGGTCACGCAGGAGGTCGGCACCCAAGACGGCCTGGCCAGCGAGCGCGCGCACGCGCTGAAGACGCTGCCGCTCGGCGCGCTGCGCGGCCTCGGCGAGGCGGTGCGCGGCGACGTGGGCGGTCTCGGCCGCGCCGCCGCCATCGTGATCGGCCTGGCCTGGACGACCTGGGGTTACATCGTGGGTTCCGTACGCTTGAAAGTGGTGCGCCGATGATCCGTGTGCCGATCCTGATGTACCACTCGGTCACCGACACGCCCAACGACGACACCAAGCCGCACTCGGTGCGGCCTTCCGACCTGGCCGAACAGCTCGCCTATCTGTCCGAGAGCGGCTTCACCCCGCTCACGCTGGGTGACCTGGTGGCTTCGCTGAACAAGAACAACGGGCGTTCCATGCCCGACAAGCCGATCGTGGTGACGTTCGACGACGGCTACGCCGACTTCCACGGCGCCGCGCTGCCCCTGCTCGAACGCTACAACTTCCCCGCCACGGTCTTCCTGACCAGCGGGTGGGTGTCCGACGCGGGCAGGGACGCCGCGGGCCGGCCGCTCGACGACATGCTGAGCTGGGGCCAGGCCCGCGAGGCCGCGCAGACCGGCATCGAGATCGGCGGGCACAGCCACAGCCACCCGCAGCTCGACCAGCTGCGTAACGAGGATCTGCGGCAGGAGCTGCGCAAGAACAAGATCCTGCTGGAAGACAAGATCGGCACGCCGGTCGCCACCATGGCCTACCCCTACGGCTACTCCAGCGCCCGCGTCCGCCGCGAAGTGCGCAAGGCCGGATATTTCGCGGCTTGTGCCGTGAGCAACACCATCGCCGCCGACCGGCATGACATGCTCGCCATCCCCCGGTTGACGGTCGGCAAGAACACGACCATCAACATGTTCAAGCGCGCCGTCGAAGGCAGCGCCGTACCTCTCATCTACCTGCGCGAGCGCATCCTCACCAAGGGGTACGCGGTCGTCAGGCGGACCAGGTACGGGTTGCAGCGGGTGCGCGGAAATGTCTAGCGTCTGGCACAAAATCCTGCGTGACCTGCGTAACCCGCTGTTCCGGCAGGGTTACGCGCTGATGGCCAACACGGTCATCACCGGCGTGCTGGGCATGGGCTACTGGCTGCTGGCCGCGCACTTCTACACCGAGGAGGAGTTCGGCAGGGGCCAGGCGGTGATCACCGCGATGCGGCTGTTCGCGTCGCTGACCGCGCTCGGCTTCGTGGGCGCGCTGGCCCGCTTCCTGCCGGTGGCCGGCCGCCGCACCGCGGAGCTGGTCCTGCGCGGGTACGGCCTGGCCGCGGCCACCGGTGGCGTCGCGGCGCTCGGCTTCCTGCTGACGCTGCCGCTGTGGGGCAAGACGTACTCGGTGCTCGCCGGGTTCGGGCCGGGGCTGTTCTTCCTGGCGTCCGTGGTGGTGTGGGCGGTCTTCACCCTCCAGGACGTGGTGCTGACCGGGCTGCGCCGGGCGACCTGGGTGCCGCTGAACAACCTGGTCTTCGGCCTGGTCAAGATGGGGTTGCTGATCGCGCTGGCGGGCGCGCTGCCGGAGGGCGGGATCTTCGTCTCCTGGGTGGTGCCGACCGCGCTGGCGCTCATCCCGATCAACTGGCTGATCTTCGGGGTGATCGTCCCGAGGCACGTCAAGCAGGCCGACCCGGCGCAGGAGCCGCCCAGGCTGCGCGAGATCGGCCGCTTCCTGGCCGGCGACTTCCCCGGCACGCTGTCGATCCTGGCGATCGTCTACCTGGTGCCGGTGGTGATCGCGACCCAGGTGGGAGAGGCCACGTTCGGCCGCTTCTCGATGGCGCACACGCTGGCCAGCATGATCGAACTGCTGGCGATGAACATGGCGGTGTCGCTGACCGTCGAGGGGTCGTTCGACCGTTCCCAGCTGGCCGCGAACTGCCGCCGGGCGCTGCGGCGGGCCTTCATGATCGTGGTGCCGATCATCGCGGTGGCCATACTCGCGGCCCCGCTGATCCTGACCGTCTTCGGCTCGAAGTTCGCCGAGGAGGGCACGCTGCTGCTGCGGCTGATGTCGCTGGCGGTGCTGCCCAGGGTGCTCATCGAGGTCTACCTGAGCGCGCTGCGGGCGCAGAGCGAGGCACGCAAGCTCGCCGTGGTGCAGATCGGGCTCGCGGTGCTGGTGCTGATCTCCACGGTCACGCTCTTCCCCCTCGCCGGGGTGAACGCCGTGGGGTACGGTCTGCTCCTCAGCGAACTCTTGGTCGCGGCATTGATCTTCCGAGATCTACGTAAAATTCTCAAATTTGGCGAAACAGGGCAACCCAGCGTCGCTCAGGGGTCGCCCGGGGCCGCATGATGGTCAACGTGAGGCAACGGGACGGCGATGGCATGACAGCGGGGATCACCGGCTCCTCCGATGTGCGTGGGGACACGGGGGAGGAGTCGAAGGTGCCGTTTGATCCGGAGGCTACGGGAGTCATTCCGAAGCTGACGTTCAAGGCGGAGGACAAGCCCTCCGCCGACCAGGAGTCCGACGCCCAGGGCGACGAGACCGCCACCCCGGGGACCGACGGCTCCACGGGCGGCACGGGCTCCACGGGCAGCACGGGCGGCGCGGCGGCCGAACGACCGGGCGCCGGTTCTCCTGGCGCCGGGTCCGGCAGCGGCGCCCCCGCCTCGGGTGCGCCTGCCACCGGCTCTCCCGCCTCTTCGCCGGCCTCCACTGGCGCTGCCTCCGGCACGTCGGGCGCAGGGGCGTCGGCCTCCGGTGCGTCTGCGGCTGGGGCGTCGGGCGCTGGGGCGTCGGGTGCCGGTGCGTCAGGCGCTGGGGCGTCGAATCCAGAGGTCACCACCGCGTTCCGGGTGCCCAGTGCGCCTGCGGTGCGGATCGGGCAGCCGCCGACCGCCACGGACGCGCCCGCGTCGTCTCCCGCCGCGGGTCAGGACCGCAAGGTGGCCCCCGTGGCGAAGCCGACCCCGCCCACCGGCCCGCAGACGCCGGGTTCCACCCGGC
>NZ_JABCPZ010000366.1 GCF_013283785.1 Nonomuraea antri | reverse complement strand
GCCCGTCCCGGCCCGGCGGGCGGACGCAGAGCGCAACATCGCCGCCATCCTCGAAGCCGGCACCCGCCTGCTCGGCAGCGACCCCTCGGCCAGCGTCGCCGACATCGCCAAGGCCGCCGGCGTCGGCCGCGTCACGCTCTACGGCCACTTCCCCTCCCGCGAGGCCCTGGTGGACGCCGTGCTCGACCACGCGGTGAACGTGGCGGAGTCCGCACTCGAAGCCGTGGACGTCGACACGGGTCCCGCCCCCGAGGCGATGTCCGGGCTGCTGCGTTCGTCGTGGCAGCTCCTCGACCGGCATCGCCGCCTGTTCCTGGCGGCCGACCGGGTGCTGCCCACCGAGCGCATCCGCCGCCACCACGACCGTCCGCTGCGCCGCGTCGAGCGGCTGATCAAGCGCGGCCGCGACGACGGCGACTTCCGCTCCGACCTGCCGCTGCCGTGGCTGGTGACCACGTTCTTCGCGATCGTTCACAGCGCGGCGCAGGAGGTGGAGTCCGGGCGGCTCGGGCCCGAGGAGGCCGAGCGGGTCCTCGTCGGCACCATGCTCTCCCTGCTGTCGGTGCCGGGGCGGGGCTGACGGACGCACAGGCAATCCTCAGCCGGAGAACGGTGACACGGCCCGGCCCTGGTCGTACATTCACCGTGATCGCCCGGAATTCGAGGAGGATTCTCCCGTGCTCACCCCCCGAAGCCGTAGAAATGCCGCCTTCCTGGCCCTGGTCACCGCAGCCGCCCTGATCCCCGTCCAGGCGCACGCCGCGACAACCGACCCCACGGCGACCGTGTTCTTCCCGAACCCCGTGCAGAGCAGCGGCGACCAGTCGCTGACCGACGGCAAGGACCGCGACAGCGCCGCGCTCGCCTCCGCCTACCGCACGGTCACCCTCACCGACCTCGACGGCTCAGGCACGCTGACCGGACGATACGTCCGGGTCAAGAGCGAGACCGGCAAGCCGGTCGACGGCGCCTTCCACTTCCGTCGCGACGTCGACCAGTTCGAGCAGGTCATGGGCTACTACTGGGTCACCACGGCCCAGCACTACCTGCAGTCGCTCGGCTTCGGCTCCCGGCTGCGTCCGGTCAACCAGCGTCAGATCGAGCTGCGCATCAACCAGTACGGCGGCGACAACTCCTTCTTCCGCGAGGACAAGGCGAACATCACGCTGGGCAAGGGCGGCGTGGACGACGCCGAGGACGCCGAGGTGATCGTGCACGAGTACGGCCACTCGGTGCAGGACGGGCAGGTGCCCGGGTTCGGCACCACGCTGGAGTCCGGCTCGATCGGCGAGGCGTTCAGCGACTACCTGGCCGTGGCCGTGACCAGCTGGAAGACCGGCACACCGACCGCGGCGCCGGAGGCGTGCGTGGCCGACTGGGACGCGGTCTCCTACACCGCCACCGCCCCGCACTGCCTGCGCCGCCTGGACGGCACCAAGCACTACCCCGAGGACGTCGTCGGCGAGGTGCACCGCGACGGCGAGATCTGGTCGGCCGCCCTGTACGACATCCGGGGACGGCTGGGCGACCGGCTGGCCAGCACGATCATCGTGGACGCGCAGTTCGACTTCGCCAAGGACACCACGTTCCGCGCGGCGGCCGAGGCCACGGTCGCGGCGGCGCGGCGGCACGGCGGGAGCGCGGCGGAGTCGGCGGTCCGCGCCGCCTTCACCGCCCGCGGCCTCATCTGAGCCCCGCCGCTCGAGGCCGCGGCTGAACGACGGGCTCGAACCGATCGCCCGCCTTGGGCTGGGCGGCCGGTTTGAGCTGGGCGGTCACGAGGGCGGCGAGGACGACGAGCGCGCCCGCCCCCTGCGCCACCGTCAGCTCCTGCCCGAGCACCGCCCACCCCAGCCCGGTGGCGACCACCGGGCTGAGCAGCCCGAGGAAGGTGACGCTGGTCGCGTTCAGCGCCCGGATGCCGCGGAACCACAGGGCGTAGGCCAGCGCGGACCCGATGACGGTGAGGTAGGCGTAACCGGCCAGGTTCGAGGCGGTGAAGGTGGCCGGCGGCGGGCCTTCCACCAGCAACGCCACCGGCAGCAACACCAGCCCACCGGCCACGAGCTGCCATCCGGTGACGGCGAGCAGCGGCGCGGGCGACGTCCAGCGCTTGCTCAGCACCACCCCGGCGGCCATCACCACGGCGCCGCCGAGCGCGGCGGCCACGCCGGCGGCGTCCAGGCGGGCGTCGGCCTGCAGCACCAGCAGGCTCACCCCGGCCACGCCCGCCACGGCGGCGACCAGCGTACGCGGCGAGAGACGTTCGCCCAGCACCCCCGCCGAGAGCAACGCGACGAGCAGCGGCTGGATCGCCCCCACGGTGGCGGCGACCCCGCCGGGCAGCCGGTAGGCGGCGACGAACAGCAACGCGAAGAACACCCCGATGTTGAGCGCGCCCAGCACCAGGGATCGCCACCACCAGCTTCCGCTGGGCAGCCGGCGCGTCAGCGCGATCAGGATCAGCCCGGCGGGCAGCGCGCGGATCAGCCCGGCCAGCAGCGGACGCCCCGGCGGCAGCAGCTCGGTCGTGACGAGGTAGGTCGTGCCCCAGAGCGCGGGCGCGACGGCGGTCAGCAGGACGAAGGCATACCGATTTCTTAGCACTAAGACAAAGTATCTCAACACTAAGAGACCGGCCAGGTGATTTACCTCACCGCTAAGACATCCTCTAGGCTGGGCGCGTGGCAGACCATGTGGACCTCGTACTGCGGCAGTGGGGCGACCAGCGGCCCGACCTGGACGTCTCCCCCATGGCGGTGATCGGGCGGCTGTCGCGGCTGCATCGACTGATCGACGCCGAGCTGCGCCGTACGTTCGCCACGCACGGGCTCGACTCCGCGTCGTTCGACGTGCTCGCCACGCTGCGGCGCAGCGACCCACCGCACCGGCTGACGCCGAACGAGCTGATGCGCGCGTCCATGGTCACCTCGGGGGCCGTGACGCAGCGGCTCGACCGGCTGGAGCAGCGCGGGCTGGTGACGCGCACGCCCAGCGAGTCCGACGGCCGGGTGGTGCACGTGACACTCACCGCGGCGGGTCACGCGCTCGTCGAGCGCGTCCTGCCCGACCATCTGGCCACCGAGAACCGGGTGCTGGCGGGCCTGGGCGCCGACCGGCGCGCGGACCTCGCCGCCACGCTGCGCGACCTGCTCGAGTCCCTGGGCGACCGGCTCGACTGAGCCCCGCCGGGGCTCAGGTGAACTCGCCGCCGTTCATCCCTGGCCGCCGGGCGCCGAGCGGGTGACGAGGCGGGCCCGGATGGAGTCCGTGATGATCGCGCCGGCGGCGTCGCGGTCGAGCTTGTGCCGCCGTACGAGGTCGTGCACGCCCTGCCGGGTGATGCCGAGCATCGCCGCGGCGACCGTCACCGGGACCGCGGCGGCCGCCGGGTGACCTGCGCGCCTGGCCACGGCCCGGCCCAGCGGGGTGCCCCACCAGGCGGCCGGCGGGTCGAACGGCCCGTCACCCGGATACAGGGCGCTGACCAGCCGGATCGCCAGGAAGGCGGCGGCCCGGTCGTCGTCGCCGAGCAGCACGTCCGCCCATTGCCCGGCCCTGGCGGCCAGCCGGTCACGCAGCCGGGTGTCCGCTCCCCCATCGCCGTCGTCGCCGTCATCTCCGAACAGGATGTCCAGCGGGTCGAGCAGCCGGGCGCCGACGATCCTGCGAAGATCTTCGGCCAGCGCGTGCCGCTCGTCGGGCCAGGGTCCCATGCCCGCCTCCTTCCGCTCGACGATCAAGTATCAAGAACTTGTCGTAGCGGGTCAAGTAGCGGCGAGCTGGGGTTTCACCGCTTCCGCGGGCGGTTCCTGCGTTGCGGCCGCTGCGCGACGGCGACGGCCTCGCTCGACCAGTGCGCCGGACGGGTGAGCGCGGCAGGCAACCGGGTGGCGGCGTCGCCCTTGGCCGCGTTCACCTGTGACTGGGTGAGGAAGATGCTGCCGGTCAGGTCGGCGCCCGACAGGTCGGCGCCGCGCAGGTCGGCCCCGATGAGATCGGCGAGCCGCAGGTCGGCGCCCTGCAGCTGCGCGCCGATGAGGTAGGCGCCGCGCAGGTTGGCCGCGCGCAGGTCGGCCCGTTTGAGGTTGGCGCCGATCAGGTCGGCGCCGCGGCGCTCCTTGCCCCGCTGCCCGGCCCTGGCCAGCTCGCTCACCCGCAGCAGCAGCTCGTTCACGCCCGCGCGGTAGGTGGGCACGTCGAGCTGGACGAGCTCGTCGGGGCCGCCCCGGGTGAGCCGTTCGGTCTCGCGCAGCGCCGCGGCCAGTTCCTCGCCCATCGGCCGCGCGGCGTCCAGCTCCAGCGACTCGTTCAGGTACCACAGCAGCTCGTGCAGCTGCCGGACGATGGGGAAGACCGCGAACATGCGGGCCGCCGACTCGGGCGCCTGCCGCCAGTCCTGGCCGGCGAAGGTGACCTGCGAGACCTTCTGACCGGCGCCGAAGCAGTCGTAGACGGTGCAGCCGGCGAAACCGCGCTGCCGGAGATCACGGTGGATGGAGCAGCGGAAGTCCTGGCTCAGGTTGGGGCAGGGGCGGCCGGCGTCCTTGTCGATCGCGAAGTCGGCCGAGGCCGAGAACGGCAGCGCCACGCAGCACAGCCCGAAACAGCTGGCGCAGTCGGCGCTGAGCTCACGTGGGTTCGGCAAGGCGCGGGTTCTCCTCTGAGACGACTGGGCGGATGGGCGTGTCCGTGGCTGGACGCGGCCATCCTCGCAGGGTACCGGCAACCGGCCCGTCCCCCGCACGCCGCGACGGCTCCCCGTGAGGTGGCTCAGCCGTGAGGTGGCTCAGCCGCCGGGAAAGAGGTACGGCGTCGTCGTGGACAGCCTGGCGAACCCCAGCCTGGCCAGGATCGGCCGGCTCATGTCCGAGGCGTCCACCTGCAGGTAGCGGTAGCCGCGCGCGACCGCGATGCGGGCCCGGTAGGCCACCAGAGCCCGGTACAGGCCGCGCCCGCGCCACCCGTCGACCGTGCCGCCGCCCCACAGCCCGGCGAAGTCGGTGCCGGGGTGCAGTTCCATGCGGGCCGAGCTGATCGGCTCGTCGCCGGCCATGGCCACGACGGCGATCACGTCGTCGTCGCCGAGCCGGTCGAGCAGCTGGCGGCGCAGATCGGTGGCGTCGGTGCCGAAGGCGAGCTCGTGCACGCGCGTCATCAGGTCGACGCCGGCAGCGTCGGTGACCGGTTGCAGCCGTACGCCGTCCGGCAGCTCGGCCTCGTGCGGCAGTTCGGCGGCCGCGGCGACCATCAGGGCCTCCTCGTCCTCGGCGGCGAAGCCGGCCGCGAGCAGCCGGCGCCCCAGGTCGGCCGGCCGGTCGTGGGCGTACAGCTTCCACTCCAGGCCCAGGCCGAGGCCGGTGAAGTAGGCGAGCTGGGCCTGGATGGCCGCGTCGGCGGTGTCGTCGTCGAGCTCGGACCACAGCACGCCGTTCCAGCCGTGGGCCGGGCCGACCTGCCGCACCACGCCGCCGTCGAACTCGATCCTGGACCGCGGGCCGTCGGGGACCGCGCCTCGTCTCACCTGCCGGTCGTAGGCGGCCAGCACCTCGTCGTGATTCACCCGCACACCCCACCACCGGCGCCCGCCGGCGGCAACCGATTTACCGCCGGCGGTGGTCCGGATCAGCTCTCGGGGACGGGCCAGGGGTCGCCCCATTCGACGTCCCTGGCCGCCTGGTAGACCGGGCCCTGGCGCTTGGAGACGATCACGTCGCGCAGCCCTTCCTCCCGGGTGCACAACCGCAGCGACACCAGGCCCTTGCGCTTGCCGGGATGCCGGACGACCCGCCCCTCGCTGCCCGGCCAGGCGTGGGAGGTGGCGACCAGGTAGGAGAACTTCTCGTCCTCGAAGCTGAGCGTGCCCGACTTCACCCGGCGGTGCAGTGAACTGCGCGGCAGCCGTACCGAGAAGTGGCACCAGTCCTGGCCGGGGACGATGGGGCACGGCCCGCCGTGCGGGCACGGCGCGACCAGCGTCATCCCCTGCCCGACCAGCACCTCCCTGGCCGCCGACACGCTCGCGTACCCGGCCGGGGTGCCGGGCTCAATGATGATCACCATGGCCGCGTCGGCCGCCAGCCAGCGCACCACCTGCGCCCGTTCGCCCTCGGGCAGTTCGTTCAGCGCGTACGACATCGTCACCAGGTCCGCGGCCGGCCGGCGCAGGTCCGCCTTGATCTTGGCGTGCTGCCAGGACGTCCCGCGCACCGCGGCCGAGCGCGAGGTCCCCGCCAGCCGCCGGCCCAGGTCGATGATGTTCGCGTCGTGCTCGATGACGGTGATCCGCTCCAGCGACGGCCAGGTCTCGCCGGCCGCCCAGATCGCGGCGCCGGTGCCGCCGCCCACGTCCACCTGGGTGAGCGGGGCGAACCCCGGCGTCAGCGCCGCCGCCTGCCGCATCGCCGTGGCCGCCGCCGCGAACGTGGCCGGCATCCGGTACGCC
Source organism: Nonomuraea antri (assembly GCF_013283785.1). Lineage (GTDB taxonomy): Bacteria > Actinomycetota > Actinomycetes > Streptosporangiales > Streptosporangiaceae > Nonomuraea > Nonomuraea antri. The sequence continues at coordinate 229 of NZ_JABCPZ010000366.1, read as the reverse complement.
GCGTAGGCCGCGATGTCGGCCCGGGTGCGCAGGAACGGTCCTTCGCCGGGTGCCCCGGTGCGGTAGCGGCCGGTCAGCGCGCCGGCCGACTGCGACAGCTCGTGCGGGGAGAACCGCGCGAGTGCCGCGTCCAGGGCGGTTCTCAGTTCGTCGGGCAGCAGCACTTCTCACCTTCTTCGGACACGCCGGGGCTTCGGGCAGGACGGGATTCCACGCGGCTCCCGAGGGT
>NZ_JABCPZ010000365.1 GCF_013283785.1 Nonomuraea antri | reverse complement strand
GCCCCCGCCCGTTCCACGCCCTCCACCGTTCCGTCCGCGGCGTGCGCGGTGGCGGACAGCCCGGCGCCCAGCCGCTCCACCCGCTGGTGGTGGAAGCAGGACGCCTCCACCTTGCCCGCCCCGCAGGCCCGCTCCAGCAGCGACCCCGGCGCCAGCGCGACCGGGTGGGTCACGTGCCGGTGCTCGCGGTCCGGCCCGCCCATGTCCTGCTCCAGGGTGCCGCCGAGCAGCACGTTCACCACCTGCAGCCCCCGGCACACGGCCAGCGTCGGCAGCCCGGTGGCCAGCGCGCCGGCGGCCAGCGCCAGGTCGAAGGCGTCCTGCTCGTCGTCCACGTCGTAGACGCCGGGGTGCGTGCCGGGCGCGCCGTAGCGGTGCGGGGCCACGTCGCCGCCGCCAGGCAGCAGCAGCCCGTCGAACCTGGCCAGCCGCCCGGCCACCTGAACGGCGTCGGCGACCCCGCCGGGCGCGTGCGGATGCAGGCTCACCGGCTCGCCGCCGGCCCGCCACACCGCCTCGACCAGCGCACGCGAGTTCACCTCGGCCGCGTACCGCAGCGCGGCGGCCGAGGCGGAGAAGCGGGCCGGGATCGCGATCAGGGGTCTCACAGCTGGATCCAGGTGGTCTTGAGCTCGGTGTACTTCTCCAGCGCGTGCGCCGACTTGTCGCGGCCGTTGCCGGACTGCTTGACCCCGCCGAACGGAACGGTGAGATCGCCTTCCTCGTAGCAGTTGACCCAGACGGTGCCCGCCTTCAGCGCGCGTGACACGCGGTGCGCGGTGCCCAGGTCGGCCGTCCAGAGCCCGGCGGCCAGGCCGTAGTCGGTGGCGTTGGCCAGCGACACCGCCTCGTCCACGTCGTCGAAGGCGAGCACGGACAACACCGGGCCGAAGATCTCCTCCCTGGCCAGCCGGCTGCCCGGGCCGACCTGGTCGAAGACGGTCGGCTCCAGGAACGCGCCGCCGGTATCGGCCAGGATCCGGCCGCCGCCGGTGCGCAGCCGCGCGCCGCCGGCCAGGCCGTCCTCGACGTGGCCGCGTACGCGCTCCAGGTGGGCCTCGCTGACCAGCGCGCCCATCTCGGTGGCCGGGTCGAGCGGGTCGCCCACGCGCAGCGCGCGGGCCCGCGCCACCACCGCCTCGACGACCCGCTCGGCGACCGAGCGGTGCACCAGCAGCCGTGACGGCGCGGTGCACATCTCGCCCTGGTTGAAGAAGACGCCCCAGGCGGCGGTGGCCGCGGCGGCGTCCAGGTCGGGGGCGTCCGGCAGGATGATGTTGGGCGACTTGCCGCCCAGCTCCAGCCAGACCCGCTTGAGGTTGGAGTCGGCCGCGTAGCGCAGGAAGTGGCGCCCGACGGCGGCCGAGCCGGTGAAGGCGAGCACGTCCACGTCCGGGTGCAGGCCGAGCGCCCGCCCTGCGGCCGGCCCGTCGCCGCACACCACGTTCAGCACGCCGGGCGGCAGCCCCGCGCGGGTGGCCAGCCGGCCCAGCTCCAGCGCCGACAGCGGCGACAGCTCCGACGGCTTCAGCACCACCGTGCAGCCGGCCGCCAGCGCGGGCGCCACCTTCCACGAGGCCAGCGTGAGCGGGAAGTTCCACGGCACGACCGCGCCCACCACCCCGGCGGGCTCCCTGGTGACCAGGGCGAGCACGTCGGCGGGCACGTGCGGGGCCTCGTCGGCGAGCTTGCCCGCCAGCTCGCCGTACCAGCGGAAGGTGGCGATGGCGGCGCGCAGCTCGATCGTGTACGCGTCGCTGACCGGCTTGCCCATCTCCAGGCTGACCAGCAGCGCCAGCCGTTCGCGTGACTCCTCGATCAGCTCGGCCAGCCGGATGAGCGCCCGGCCGCGTTCGGCGGGGGACATCCTGGGCCAGGGGCCCGCGTCGAAGGCGCGCCGCGCGGCCGACACCGCGAGCGCCACCTCCGCCGGGCCGCCGTCGGCGATCTCGGTCAGGACGCGGCCGTCGCGGGGCGAGCGGACCGGGTATCCGCCCGCGCCGCCCGGCTCGTCGGCGCCGTCGATGTGGTGGACGGTGGGCAGGTCCAGCGCCGCGGCCCTGGCCAGCCACTCGTCATGGGTGAGGTTCAGCATCTCGCCAAAAAATGTACGGGCCCAAACGATTATTCGTCAATGGCCGGCCGGCGCGGTCGGCCCGGACTCCCGCCGCACCGCCGGCCCGTGGTGACTTTCATCGATCGACGGCGAAAGGTCTCCGATCGCGCGCGGTAGGCCCTCCTCCTCCGGCGGAACTCGGGTTACATTCACGGTGATCTGCTCCCTGTTATCCCCCCGAGAAGACCGAAGGGAGACAGGCATGAGAGCCAGAACCGCGATCGCGGCCGTGTCTGCCGCGGCGATCCTCATGCCGGCCACAGCCCACGCGACAGGGACGGCGGCCCCGCCGCCGGACGACCTGTTCCAGAAGGTGACGCTCAACGACCACCCGGGCGAGCCCATCGACCTGGCGGTGTTACCCGACTCCAGGGTCCTGCACACCACCCGCGGCGGCGAGGTGTGGCTGCACGACCCGAAGACCGGGCTCAACACCCTCGCCGCCCGGCTGGAGGTCTACGAGCACGACGAGGAAGGACTGCAGAGCATCGCGCTCAGCCCCGGCTTCGGCCAGGGCCCGAAGCGGGACGACTGGGTCTACCTCTACTACTCGCCGCCGCTCGACACCCCCGTGGACGACCCCGCCACCCCGGACGTCAACGAGGGCGACGCCCCGTTCACCGGCACGCCCGCCGACTTCGCGCCGTTCAAGGGGCTGATCAGGCTGTCGAGGTTCCGCCTCACCGGCGCCACCCTCGACCCGCGCACCGAGCAGCGCATCCTCGACGTGCCCGTCGACCGGGGCATCTGCTGCCACGTCGGCGGCGACATCGTCTTCGACGCCGCCGGCGACCTGTACCTGTCGACCGGCGACGACACCAACCCGTTCCAGTCCGACGGCTACACCCCCATCGACGAGCGGGCCGACCGCAACCCGGCCTTCGACGCCCAGCGCAGCTCCGGCAACACCGCCGACCTGCGCGGCAAGATCCTGCGCATCAGGGTCGGCGCGAACGGGACGTACACGATCCCACCGGGCAACCTGTTCCCGCCGGGCACCAGGGACACCCGGCCCGAGATCTACGCCATGGGCCTGCGCAACCCGTTCCGCATCGAGCTCGACAGGTCCACCGGCGACCTCTACGTGGCCGACTACTCGCCCGACGCGCGGAACGCGAACCCGCTGCGCGGCCCGGCGGGCACCGGCAAGTGGATGATCGTCCGGCGGCCGGGCAACTACGGCTGGCCGTACTGCGCGACCGCGCGGCTGCCGTACGTGGACTTCGACTTCGCCACCGGCGCGTCCGGCGCCGCGTTCGACTGCGCCAGGCCGGTCAACGAGTCGCCGCACAACACCGGCAGGCGCGAGCTGCCCGCCGTCGTGCAGCCCGAGGTGTGGTACTCCTACGGCGCCTCGCCGGAGTTCCCGCAGCTCGGCACCGGCGGCATCGGCCCGATGGCCGGACCGGCCTACGACTTCGACGCCCGCGACACGCGCGGCCGCGCGCCCGTTGCCTGGCCCGAGTACTACGACGGCGTCCCGCTCTTCTACGAGTGGACCCGCGACTACGTCAAGGCCTTCCACGACGAAGCCGGGCGGATCGAGGCCGTGCTGCCCTCGATCGTCTTCGACAACCCGATGGACCTGGAGTTCGGCCCCGACGGCGCGCTCTACGTGCTGGAGTACGGCGACGGCTTCTTCAGCGAGAACCCCGACGCCCAGCTCGCCCGCATCGACTACATCGGGCACAACGGCGACCACACGCCCGTCCCGGCCGCCGCCGCGTCCGTGACGGCCGGCCACGCGCCGCTCACCGTCGCCTTCACCAGCGCGGGCACCACCGACGCCGACGGCGACAGGCTCCGCTACGCCTGGGACTTCGACGCCGACGGCAAGGTCGACGCCCGCACCCCCGAGGCGACGTTCACCTACGCGCGAAACGGCCTCTACCACGCCACCCTGCGGGTCAGCGACAGCGGCGGGCTGTCGGCGGCCACCTCGGTGCGGATCGTGGTCGGCAACGCCGCGCCGGTGGTGGAACTGGTCGAGCCGGTGGCCGGGCAGCCGTTCTCGTTCGGCGACGCCGTGCCGTTCGAGGTGCGCGTCACCGACGACCAGCCGGTGGACTGCGCGAACGTCACCGTCACCTACGTCCTCGGCCACGACGACCACGGGCACCCGCAGACCACCGCGCGCGGCTGCACCGGCGTCATCCAGACCACCGAGCCCGGCGGGCACGACCCGGACACCGACCGGCTCACCGGCGTCTTCGCCGCCGCCTACACCGACCCGGGCACCGGCGGCCTGCCGCCGCTGACCGGCACCGACGAAGTCGTCCTGCAGCCCACCCGATAGGAGATCCACCCATGTGCTACGGCTACGGCCCCAGCAGGCGGTCCGTGATCGCCGCGGGCCTCGGAATCGGGGCCGCGGCGCTGGCCGGCACCGCCGCCACCCCCGCCGCCGCCTCTGTCGCGGCGGGCGGCGGCCACCGTGTCCCGCCCGGCCTCATCAGCATCCAGCTCTGGACGGTACGCGCCGACCTGGCGCGCGGCTACGACGCCACCCTCACCTACCTGGCCGAGATCGGCTACCCGAAGGTCGAGCTGGCGCTCGGCTACTTCGGCCGGACGGCGGCGCAACTACGCGCGTTCCTCGACGGGATCGGCGTCCAGGCCAGCTCCAGCCACGACGGGCTCAGCCCCGACGCCGCCGCGCTCGACGCCAAGATCGCCAACGCGCTGACCCTCGGCCAGTCCTACCTGGTCGTGCCCTACCTGAACTCGGCCAGTGCCGACGAGTGGAAGGCATGGGCGGAACGCATGAACGTCGAGGCTCAGGCCGCCAGGTCCGCCGGGCTGCGGTACGGCTACCACAACCACGCCCACGAGTTCACCACCGACCTCGGCGGCGGGACCACGCCCTGGGACATCCTCACCGCCGAGCTCGACCCCGGCCTGGTCCACCTGGAGATCGACATCTACTGGGCGGTCACCGGCGGAGTCGGGCGTGGCGCGGCCGACCCGGTGGGCTTCGCCATCGACGTCATCCGCGACGCGCCGCAGCGGGTGCTGCAGTACCACGTCAAGGACCGGCACCTGAACGGCGACATGGCCGACCTGGGCACCGGGACGATCGACTTCCGCCGGGTGTTCGAGTCGCACCGGGTGAAGGAGTACATCGTGGAGAACGACACCCCGGACGTCACTCCCCGCCAGACGGCCGACACCGGCTACCGGTACCTGCGCCGGCTGCGCTTCTGAGGCCGATCGCGCTTCTGGAGTCGGCTGCGGTTCCGGAGGCGGTCGCGGTTCCGGAACCGGCCGCGGTTTTCGAGGACCGCCGGGGCGCGGTGGCATCAGCCCCCGCCGCCGCGCCCCGGCACCCCCCTCGTATATCGGTTGCGCGGCGGAAAAGCGCGCTGCGAGTATCCCCGCCATGCCTACCTACCGAGCCCCCGACGGAACCGTCCTCGCCTATCACGTGCACGCCGGGCCGCACCGCGACGGCGCCCCGGTGATCTGCCTGCCGGGCGGCCCGATACAGGCGTCGGCCTACCTCGGCGACCTCGGCGGCCTGGCCGCGCACCGGCGGCTGGTCACGCTGGACCTGCGCGGCAGCGGCGCGTCCGCCGTCCCCGACGACCCCGGCTCCTACCGCTGCGACCGGCTCACCGGCGACGTCGAGGCGCTGCGCGAACACCTCGGACTCGACCGGATCGACCTGCTCGCGCACTGCGCGGGCGCCAACGTCGCCGTCCAGTACGCCGCCCGCCACCCCGCACACGTCGCCACGCTCACCCTGGTCACGCCGAGCACCCGGGCCGTCGGCATCGAGATCACCGGCGCGGCCAGGCTCGAGACCGCCCGCGCCCGGGCCGGCGAGCCGTGGTTCGGCCCGGCGTACGCGGCGCTGGAGTCGGCCACGGAAGGCCGGGCCACGGCCGCCGACTGGGCCGCCATCGCCCCCTTCAGCTACGGCCGCTGGGACGCCGCCGCCCAGGCACACCACGCGGCCGGCGACGAGCAGCGCAACGACGAGGCCGCCGCCGTCTTCGGCGCCGAGGGCGCGTTCGACCCCGCCGCCACGCGGGCGGCGCTGGCCGGGCTCGGCGCGCCGGTGCTGCTGCTGGCCGGCGAGGTGGACGTCGCCGCCCCGCCGCCCGCGATGGCGGAGTTCGCCGGGCTGTTCGGGGACGCCGCGTTCGCCGTCCAGCCGGGCGCCGGACACTTCCCGTGGCTCGACGACCCGGACTGGTTCGCCGCCACCGCCGGCCGCTTCCTCGGCGGTCGATGACCTTCCCCTCGTAACGCCTCGTAGCGACGCCCGCGCTCGCCCGATGGTCTCCCTTGACCGAGGAGGGGGCACTAACCGTCTTGACGAGGTCCGCCGCTCGTGCCGCGGATCGTCCGGTCGAGAGGAAGTGCTCTGGTGAGTGGGACCCGCGAGCCCGCCGTCCCCGCGGTGGTCGACAGCCCGGTGCGGGCGGTGGCGCCCGGCAGCCGCCTGACGCGGTGGCTGCTGGAGCACCGGGTGCAGCAGCCGGTCGGCCCGGAGACCGAGGAGGGGCACGCCAAGCCGCAGCCGTGGTGGAAGGTGATGTGCCTGACCGGCGTCGACTACTTCTCCACGCTGGCCTACCTGCC
>NZ_JABCPZ010000364.1 GCF_013283785.1 Nonomuraea antri | reverse complement strand
ACGGTAGCCCGCTCGGGCAACGCCACCGGCAGATCCTCCTTGCGCGAGATCGTCTGCCTGGCGGAGATCACCACGTCCGCCCCGGACAGCCGCACCGGCGGTTGCGAGCGGAACGCCGAGTCCACGCTCACCCCGGCCGCCGTCACCAGCGCCATCCCGCCCACCACGGCCACGAACACCACCATCAGCCCGCCGATCCTGGCCATCGCCAGTGCCAGCCGGGTCATGCGACCGGCTCCCCGGCCAGGCGGGTCAGCCGTACCGCGAGCTCTTCTGGTGCGGGCGCGGCGAGCACGTCCACCACCCGGCCGTCGGCCATGACGAGCGTGTCGTGCGCGCGGGCGGCGGCGGCCGGGTCGTGGGTGACCATGACGACCGTCTGGCCGAGCTCGTCGACCAGTTCGCGCAGCAGGTCCAGCACCTGTCCGGCGCTGCGCAGGTCGAGCGCGCCGGTGGGCTCGTCGGCGAACACCACGTCCGGGCGGGCGGCCAGCGCGCGGACGATCGCCGCCCGCTGCTGCTGGCCGCCCGACAGCTCGGCGGGCTTGTGACCCAGCCGCTCGCGCAGGCCGACCCGGTCGACCAGCTCGCCGATCCAGTCCAGGTCGGGACGCACCCCGGCCAGCCGCAGCGGCAGCGTGATGTTGTCGGCGACGGTGATGGCGGGCAGCAGGTTGTAGGACTGGAACACGAAGCCGACGTGCTTCCTGCGCAGCTCGGTGCGGCGGGTCTCCGACAGCCGTCCGACGTCCACGCCGCCGATCATCACCGAGCCGGACGTGGGTGGGTCGAGCGCCGCCGCGCAGTGCAGCAACGTGCTCTTGCCCGAGCCCGACGGCCCCATCACCGCGACGAACCTGCCGCGGGGGAAGGCCAGCGAGACGTCGTCCAGCGCCACCAGGTCGCCGTAGCGCCTGGTGACCCGCTCGAGTGTCACCACACGCGTATCGGCCGGCGTCATGGGCGTCGGCCGTTCACGTACGACACGATCAGGCAGACGCCGGCGGCCACCCCGACGATCCCGGCCGTCAGCCCCACGGGGTTGAGCTCGCCGTGCAGGGCGAGGTTGGCCACGACGTTCACGCCCGCGCCGGCGGCCAGCAGGACCCACAGCAGCGCCCGCAGCGGGGATCCCGCGCGCTTCTGCCGGGCGGCGGCGGACGGACGGTCTTCGGAAGGGATGCGGTACGGATCACTCATGCCCTCAACGCTAGGAAACCGGCCTGACCTGGGAAATCCAGCGCGCCACCCGATCCTTGGTACAGCCTGCTGTAGTACTAAATCAGTTTAGTTGCAGATCAACACGGCTTGGCGGCTGGGTCTTGGCAGGGTGACTAAAGCGATTTAGGGTTCCGGGAGATCGGCACCCCCCACGGCATGAGACAAGGAGCTCAGATGCCACGCAGGTTGTCATCGGTCTTATGCGCGGTCACCGCGCTGACCACCGCCCTGATCACCAGCCCCGCCACCGCCACCACCACGACGGCCACCACCGCCGCCGCGGGCCCAGGTGACCAGCCGTACGCCTCCTACTGGTACCCGGACACGATCCTGTCCTGGAACCCGGCCACCGATCCCGACGCCAGGTTCAACCGCTCCCGGGTGCCGCTGCGGCCCAGGATCCAGAACCCGGCGCTCAAGGCCAACGCCAACGCCCGCGCCGGCGAGGGCCGCGTCGCCTCGCTGGTGTCGTTCGCGCCGACCTCGAACAACCCGTCCCAGGGCGCGCTCGACCCCAGCTACTACGCCTTCGGCCACTGGCAGTACGTGGACACCCTGGTCTTCTGGGGCGGCTCGGCCGGCGAGGGCCTGATCCTGGCGCCCAACCCCACCGTCATCGACGCCGCGCACCGCAACGGCGTGAAGGTGTACGGCACGGTCTTCTTCCCGCCCACCGCCTACGGCGGCCAGATCCAGTGGGTACGCGACTTCGTCAAGAAGTCGGGCTCCGCCTACCCGGTCGCCGACAAACTGGTGCAGGTCGCCCAGCACTACGGCTTCGACGGCTGGTTCATCAACCAGGAGACGGCCGGCGGCGACGCCGCGCTGGCCACCGAGCTGCGGTCGCTGATGAAGTACGCCAGCGCCAAGGGCCCGGTCGAGTTCATGTGGTACGACTCGATGGTCGAGGGCGGCTCGATCTCCTGGCAGAACGCGCTGACCACGGCCAACGACGCATTCCTGGCCGACCCGGCCAAGGTGTCGGACTCGATGTTCCTCAACTTCTGGTGGTCGGCCGGCGGCCTGGCCTCCTCGCGCGACCGGGCCAGGTCGCTGGGCCGCAGCGAGTACGACCTGTACACCGGCATCGACACCGAGGCCAACGGCTACGACACCAGCGTGTCGTGGGACGGCCTGTTCCCCGCCGGTCAGCCGCACGTGACCTCGCTCGGCATCTACCGTCCTGAATGGACCTGGAAGTCGTCCAGCGGACGCGACGACTACCGCGCCAAGGACGCCCGCTACTGGGTGGGCGCGAACGGCGACCCGTCCGACACCTCGACCTCCTCCTCGTGGAAGGGCCTGGCCACGTACGTCGCGGAGGCCAGCGCGATCACCGCGAAGCCGTTCGTCACCGCCTTCAACGCCGGGCAGGGCGACTTCTACAACGTCGAGGGCGTCCGGGTGCGCACCGGCGGCTGGAACAACCTCTCGCTCCAGGACATGCCGCCCACCTACCAGTGGCTCGTCTCGTCCGCGGGCACGAAGCTGACGCCGTCCATCGACTTCGCCGACGCCTACGAGGGCGGCTCGTCGCTGCGCCTGCGCGGCCGGCTGGACGCGGTCAACACGGTGCGGCTGTACCAGACGAAGCTGCCGGTGGCCGCGAACACCAAGCTGTCGGTCGTGGTCAAGGCCCCGGCGGCCGGGCCGACGAAGCTCAAGGCGGCCGTCGCGTTCACCGACGCGCCCACCACGTTCACCACCCTCGACCTTGGCTCGGTGTCGGGCACCGGCTGGGAGCGCAAGACGCTCGACCTGTCGGCGCACGCCGGCAAGACCATCGCCCAGCTCGGTCTGCAGGCCGCCGGGAGCGACGACGCCTACGACATCCGCGTCGGCCGGCTGGCCGTCTACGACGGCGAGGTGGACGTCCCCGCCGCGCCGACCGGCGTGAGCGTGCTCGGCGCGACCGACGTCTCGCCGAGCCGCAAGTCGCTGCGCCTGTCCTGGACGGCCGCCGCGGGCTCCGGCCAGGTGCACCACTACGACGTCTACCGCCGCAACCCCGACGGGACGCGCACGTACCTGGGCGGCACGCCCAACGACGCCTACTTCGTCCCGCAGCTCGACCGGGCCGGCACGGAGACCACCACGACCATCGACGTGGAGGCGGTCTCCGCCGAGTTCGGCCGCTCGCCCGCGGCGAGCACCACCGTCACCTGGTCGGGGTCGGGCGGCGAGTCGAACCTGGCGCTGAACCGGCCCGCCACCGCCTCGGGCCAGTGCAACGCGAACGAGGGCCCGGCCAAGGCGGTCAACGGCACCGTGAACGGCGGCAACACCGACAAGTGGTGCGCGCTGACCGCGGCCAAGTGGATGGAGGTCGACCTCGGCTCGGCCAGGCCGCTGACCCGTTTCGTGGTCAAGCACGCCCAGGCCGGCGGCGAGCAGGCGGCCTGGAACACCCGCGACTTCACCGTCCAGGTGCGCTCGTCCGCCTCCGACCCGTGGACCACGGCTGTCACGGTCACCGGCAACACCGCCGGGACCAGCACGCACCCGGTCACGACCACGGCCCGCTACGTCCGGCTGAACATCACCAGACCCGCCCAGAACTCCGACCCGGCGGCGCGGATCTACGAGTTCGAGACCTGGGGCTCCTGACGCGCGACAGCAGGCTGGTCGGCGCCGGAACCCGCTGAGGCGCGGGCCGACGCCACGGTACGCCAGGCGAAGGTGGTGCTCCCGGCCAGGAGCGCCACCCCGGAGAGCACGCCGCTGACGAACGGCGCCCAGGCCGCCATCGACGTCCAGGCCAGCACCAGCCCGGCGGCCCCGAGCAGGGTGAGCACCACCCCGGGCACGGCGATGCCGTAGTCCTTCCAGATCGGCGCGAGCGCGATGAAGTGCACGCCGACCACGAAGGCCACCCAGCCCACATTGCCCTGCTCGGGGAACTCCAGCGCGGCCAGCACCCGCAGGCCGCCGAAGAGCAGCGCCGCCTCCGCGGCGACGACGATCAGGTAGCCGCGGCCGAACATGGCCTGCCCGCCCCCGCCCCCGCTGCCGGGGGCGGGCGGGTTCCGGCGCGCGGCGACGAACCACAGGATGAGGACGTACGCGGCGGCCAGGCAGGCGGCCACCCGCAACACGACGGCGGCCACGGGGTTCAGCGGGTCGTGCGCGTTGACGACGACGAAGACCGCGCCGAATACCGCGCCGACCAGCAATCCGGTCATACGATGCATGACACCCATTGAAGCGTGCCGCCGATCATGGTGACAGGAGGGCTGGCCCGACTCCGCGGTAGCCCTGGCCCTACCGTGCGATGCCTCTCAGGTAGGCCAGCACGGCCAGCACGCGGCGGTTGTCGTCCTCGGTGGCCGGCAGGTCGAGCTTGGTGAACACGCTGGCCACGTGTTTGCCGACGGCCGCCTCCGTGATCGACAGGGCGCGCGCGACGGCGCTGTTGGACCGTCCTTCCGCGATCAGCGCGAGGACCTCGCGCTCGCGCGGGGTCAGCCGGGGCGACGGCTCGGTGACCTCCCTGGCCTTGGCCCAGATCTGCTCGAACAGGTCGATGAGACTGGTGATCAGACTCTGCTGCCTGATCACCAGCGCGCCCGGCGCGTGGGCGACCGGGATGATCCGGAGGAAGGCCACCGCGCGGTCGAAGACGAGCAGTTGCTGGATGGGCTCGTCGGTGACCCGGTGCAGGTCGCCGGCGGCGTGCAGCTCCCTGATCCGGGCCGCCTTGGCCGGGTCGTCGAGCAGCCTGGAGTGCACGATCGTGCGCATCTCCAGGCCGCCGCGCAGCGCGTCGAGCACGTCGCGCCGGCTGCGCAGCTCCTCGCGTCCGGTGTCGGGCGTGCCGATCGGATGCATCGCGCGCAGCTCCTTGGCCGTGCTCGCGGCCTGCGCGATCTGCTGCTTGACGAGCTCGTTGTCGTCGAGCCGCTCGACGTCGACCGGGATGCCGCGCAGCTCGCCGACCACCTCTTCCAGCCGGCGGGCGAGCTCGACAAGCGATGCGCTCTCTTCCACGACTCGATTCTCTCCCGCCCGGGCACCCTGCTTTACATACATTCATGTACGTATGTTACGTTGACGATCAACGAGAAGGGATCGGGGAAATGACGATCGATTCAACGGCCGGGGAGATCGGCCCGGCGCCCGTCGTCCGGCGACACGACGTCCCCGCGCAGCTCCGCGCGCTCGGCCTCGACTACGTCGACCTGTTCACCCTGACCACCGCCGGCCCGGCGGGGGAGCCCGAGCGGTGGGCCAGGGCGGCGTTCGAACGCGTCGCGGGCCTGCAGGGGCAGTTCATCTGGCGGGTGCTCCTCGGCCTGCGGCTCCGCCGGACGGGAGCGGACGTGGCCGGCTGGCGCATCGCCGGCCGCGGCGACGACTGGATCAGGCTCGAGGCGCGCTCCTGGATGCTAGCCGGGTATCTCGTCGTCCAGGTCGAGGGCGACCGGGTGTCGCTGGCCACCGGCCTGCGTTACGACCGGTGGCCGGCGTCCGCGATCTGGACGCCGCTGTCGGCGGTGCACCGGCGGCTCGCGCCCGGCCTGCTGCGCGACGCGTACCGCGCGGTCGGGACCTGACGGCGCGCGGCGGGATTCAGCGAGAGGGAGCTCAGGAGCGCGGCGGGGACTTCAGCAGGGGTTCCGCCTCGGTGACGTGCCCACCCCGGCCCTCGCGCAGCGCGTGCGCCGCCAGGCGGACCAGGTCGACGGTCACCCCGGCGCCCCCGCTGGGGTCGTGGACCTTCAGCTTCAGGTCGAGGCTGACCGAGGTCCCGCCCCAGCCCTGGGCCTCGATGTTGATGTGCGCGATCTTGTGCGACTCCAGGTGCGGCAGGTACCCCAGCGGCGCGATGGCCACCTGCCCGGCCGCGTCGTCCAGGGCGTTGCGCTTGGAGCGCATCTTGCTCTCGCCGTGCTCGACCAGGTTGCGGAAGTCCTCGGTGCCGCCCAGGTTGACCTGGTAGGAGTCGGTCAGGGTCAGGCCGCGTTCGGCCAGCAGGCGCAGCAGCGTGTGGTGCACGATGGAGGTGCCGAACTGGGCGGTCAGGTCGTCGCCGAGCAGGGGCAGCCCGGCTTCGGTGAAACGCGCCATGATCCGCGGCTCGCGGGCCACCGGGTCGGCGGTGATGTTGACGAAGGCGGCCCCGGCGCGCAGCGCCGCCTCGGCGTAGGCGTGGGCGACGGCCTCCCGGCCGCTGGGCGCGGCGTACAGGACGACCTCGGCCCCCTTCAACTCCGCGGCGACCCGCTCCACCTCGTCCGGGCCGGTGAGCCCGCGCCGTACGGTGACGCCCGACGCGGGAAGCTCTTCGACGAGGCGGGGAAAGTTGTTGGGCGCGGCGAAGACCGCCTCGTGCAGGTCCTTGCCCACCTTCCCGTACGACATGGCGAACGCCGCCACGATGTCGAGGTCGGCCACGCCCAGCCCGCCCAGCACCGGCCGCCGGACCCCCACCAGACTCCCGGTGGCCCGATGCGCGGCCATGCCCTGCACCAGCGCGGAGATGTTGTTGCCGACGCCGACGACCGCGATCCTCGCTCGCTCGATCATGAACTCAGCGTACGGCGGAGCGCGCCGGCGCGGGCGGCGGGTCAGGGGGCGGCCGGTGGGGCC
>NZ_JABCPZ010000363.1 GCF_013283785.1 Nonomuraea antri | reverse complement strand
TGGCCTGGCGACCCGCTATGACAAAGCTCCGGAGAGCTACGAGGCCGGGCTCTACCTCCGTGGCTCGATCATGTGGTTAAGACTCCTCACCTCAACCACATGATCCAAACTTTAAACAGCTCCTAGTGCCTGTGCCGGGCCCCTGCTCAACAGCGAGGTCGTCCGCATTCGGGTAGGGCCCGGAAGGCTTTCGATTGTTGTTGCCTGCCCGGGGTCAAGGATGAGGGCCTGGGCCAGGACGACGGTGTTTTTTGCACGAGACCTTCCTTCTCGCGCGCGGCCGGCGAGCTCGACTATGTCTCTGCTGGACTGCTGCACCGCCAGGTGAAGGACGCCCGGGAGACGACGCAGTCGACGGGGATGGTGCTGGATCTGAGCCGGGTGACGTTCCGCGATGCCATGGGTGTCGGCGTGCTGGTGCTGCTGCTCAAGCAGAGTCGGGAGCAACAGAGGTGCGCGGTCCTTCCGGGCCTTCGGTTACGCGCCATCGCTTTGGGGTGTGCGGGCCATCCTTCCCGGTACCCCTTCATCTAGTACTTCTCGACGCAGAATTCGTGGGAGGCCTCGGTATCGGGCGAGCGGATGTACGACCAGGCGTCGTAGACGTCGTAGAGGCTGTCGTCGGCCCTATTCGGGCAGTCCTTTCCCTTGTCGAGCGGCGGTTCCCGGACGAAGACCACCTTCCAGTAGCGGCCTTTCTTCGTCGAGCACGCCAGTTCCTTGCCACCCTTGGTCAGGCAGTCGCCCTTCCGGATCACTCCTCCGCCGTTGCCGGGATCACCCGGATGGGGGCCGGTCAGGTTGCGGATGCAATAGATGGTTCGCTCTGAGGCGGTCAGCGCCTCAGGGATCGTGGTGACCTCTTCGATCTGAAAGTCGGTGTGGTCAGCGCAGCGCGGCTTTCTCCCGAGCCTCATCGTGATCTCGTCTTGGGCCTCGATGCCGACGATCTTCCCTATCGCCAGCGGATCGGTGCACCGGGTGCCTTGGTAGCGATCGGAGGTGCTGACGGGGCTGCCGTCCGGTTCGACGGCCTTGCGAACGCAGTCGGCGGCGATGAGATTGTCCACTGGCGGGGCCACCGGGGTGGGCGTCGACTCCGGCGTCGAGGCTGCCGAACCGGTCCTGAGCGGCATCGCGGGGGCCTCGGGCTCGGACGAACAACCCAATACCAGCAAGAGAAGTCCCGCCGAGATGACGGAGGCTGTGTGTAACACGGACGGACGGCTCATGGCCAGATCATCGTTGATCGATGCGGCTCGGCAAAGGCTCGGCTTTCAGCGAACCGGCTTCAGCGTTCCGTCCTTCGCCGCTTGTACTTCCCGCGCATTGGCCCGCTCACCGACCTCCCATGACCACTGGCACTGGGCCCGCGGGCCTCTTGCCTCCTGCGCGGATATGTCACCTACGAAGACCAGTGGGTGGAATCCATATGTTCAACCGTCGCGACCGCAGCGGGCATAGCAGGGCCGATGGGCTCCGCGGACCAGTCGCATCCGCCAGCCAGGCCCCCAGGTGCCGCCGTTTCGGGCTTGGCTCGGCAGGCGAACTACCCCTCGCCTGTCTACGTGAATTCTCCGGTGTGGACTGGAGCATTCATGAGAAAGGCTGAACCGCCATGCTTTGGGCTCCGGGCAGGGGAGCCTTATGAGCAGGCTCAAAAGCGCTCTTTTGCCGGGCCGATGCCTGAAGACTTTCTTACTGACGCTTTGCGGGCATCGACACTGGCCCGCCTCGCTGTGATCATTTGGTTGGTATGAACCCTCCATCGCAGATACGCGGCTCGACGGCAGCGCGCCCGCTGTCGCCGACCACCTCTCCATGGGTGAAACGCGCTTCCGGGTTCGAGGCGTTCGTCGCGTTCGCGGTGATGGGAACTCTGGTCCCGTCGGCGGGGCGCGATGGCAGCGAAGGAGTTGGCCAGCTCGTGCTGCCCGCCATGGCTTCGCCGGCGTTACCGGCCCTCTTACCGGTGACCTGCCTGTACCTGCGGCGCCGCAACCTACACCACACACGTGACCAGCGACGGCTGCGCTTTTCCAATCGGCGCGGTAAGGCCGGGCGATCAATCGCGCCGATCTGCGCCGCGTTCACCATGCCGACGTCACTCGTCCGGGCATCGCGCCGCGCAGGTAGTGGGTCGTTGTCGACAGGCCTTCACGGCGAGCCCCGAACCGGCCAGGGCCTTGGCTCGGCGATCTGGAGACGAAGAGCCACGGCCGGTTCTGGCCGGGCGGGTATGCGCTGTTCGAACGCGCCGCAATCGCGCGGGGCGCCCAGCCTGGACCATCACTACGACAACAGGGGAGGCTTTCGTGGAGCCGTATGGGCAAGGGGCTGATCCGGATCGTGAGACGCCGGGCACCGGGCCGAGGCCGGCCGACGATCCCGATGCCGGCCGCTTAGACCCGCCTGGACCGGCCGCTTCTCCCGGCCCGGCGCAATCACCGCCGAGCCAACCGCGGCCGGCGCAATCACCGCCGGCCCAACCGCCGCCGGCACAGCCCGGCGCAGCGGGAGGAGGGCCACCGTACTCCGGGCCGGGTGGACCCTGGCGGCCAAGTGGGAGTTCCGGCCCACCTTGGGGACCGCCACCGACCCCTCCGCCCGGCCGCTCCTGGGCACCGCCAGGGCAGGACGTCTCAGGGCGACCGCAGCATCCGCTCTCCGGCCCGTACGCCGCACCTGGTCGCCCCACGCCGAGCCCGCCAGGTGTGGGCCGACGGTCGGGCAGCGAGCAGCGAAGGGCGGCGGCGGTGGCGCTGCTGAACCTGTCCGGTCTGGGGCTCGGCTACCTGCTGATCGGCCGCTGGCTGCCGATGGTGGCTTGCCTGGCGGCCACCGGCCTGACCGTGGTCGTCGCCCTGCCCGTCGAACCCGATGGGATTCCGGGAGCCGTGCCCATCCTCTGGCTGATCGTGTCGGTGGCCTCAGCCGTCCACGGGGCCTGGCGAGCGATGGGCGAGCCGACCCCGTCGGTCAGGGACCGGCTGATCCCCTTCGCCCTGCCGCTGGCCCTGGCCCTGCTGGCCGTGCCGGCCGCGGCCGTGATCACGCACAACTCGATGCAGCGAGCGGCGCAGCACGAGGCCTATGAACAACTGCAGCTCAGCCGGTTGGCCGAGGCCGGCAAGCTGGTTCGCGCGGGGGGCCAGGTGAGGTTCGACGACGCGCTGGAGATCTATGCGGACGTGGCCGAAAACCACGCCCACAGCCGGGCGGCACGCCAGGTGCCCGACGGGATCAAGAAGTTGTACGAAAGGGCTGCCCTGCCCTACGCCCTCGGCGATTACTGCGACGCCCCGCCGATCCTGCGCTACCTGCGCGACCTGCGGACCAAGGTGGATCCGGCGCTGCTTGGCGACCGGGCCGGCTGGCCCGACGAGCCGCTCGCACACTCCCTGCACAGGTGCGGCGCTCAAAGGTTCGTGGATGACCTGGACAGCAAGGCGGGCGAGGACATGATCGTCACCTCGGCCGCACAGTTCAACGCCCTGAGCGAGGAGGCGCCCGACTCGCCGTTCGTGGAAAAGACCCGGAAGCTGTTCGAGGACAAGGTCGCCGAGTTGGAGAAGGCCGCAGCCGATGATCCCTGCGGAGTTCGCCCGACACTGCGCAACGCGACCGCGGTCTTCGAGGACATCTCCGCCGGGTATGCCGACGCACTGGTCAAAAGCACGAGCACAACCTTGCAGGAGGCGCACTTCGGCTGCGGTGTGCGAGAGTTCAAGAAAAAGAAGTTCGCCGCCGCGCAGGCGACGCTGACCAGCTACGCCAAGCGATACAAGACCAGCCGGCAAGCGGCGCGGGCGCGGCAGATCGCCATCGCCGCGGAGATCGCGGACCAGACCACCAAGAAGGCGGGCAAGAGCCTGCCACGGGAAAAGCCGCCCCGCGGCACACGGATGGCGGTCACCTTCCGCAACGACGGCAAAGGCAAGGTGGAACTCCTCTACACCGGGCCGACGACCGGACGGATCGTGCTGAAAAGCTGCGGCAAGTGCAAGATCTACCCGAGTGAGAAGGCAGGAAACTCCCGCGGTTGCCGGGGTTCTCGCTCCTACCCGAAGACGACGCTGCTGCTTCCGAAGGGTAAGTACTACCTGCTGGTCAAGCGTGATGGCCGAACCGATGGCCACACCTGGAACATCAAGCCCGGCTTCAGCTACACCTCGTGCCTTTTTGTCCATAAATGGTCGATCTTCGACCGCCTCTGATCGACGTGGCCCGGCGAGGGGGCGCCATGCCCATGACTCGGGTGGTCAGTCCCCAAGACGATCGCGTAACACGCAGAAGGGCAGCAGATGCCGCAAGAAGCTGCGCTTGGAGTAGAACGTCTGCCGCGTTGCCATGCCTTGACCGGCAAGATAGTCCGAGAGCAGCCTTCAACTCGTTCCATTTCCCGAATTACCTCGTCGACGTCGTAGAGGAGGAGGCTGCACGAGCGACGGTACTCCAGCTCGCACTGCGACAGAGTTACCTGTGATGCAGTCAGAAGCGAGCAGCGGTCGAGGAAGATGCCGTAGATGTGACCAGTGCGCATCGACTCGCACTGGATGTCGTAGCGCGCACGCGGGAATGGCGGCATGGCTCGCGCCTGGAGACCCAGCTCCGAACGCAGGTAATCCCCGAAGCCGTCTTGGGCGACGTCGATGTCGGTGTAGAGCTGCTCGCGGCGCGCGAAGCTGTCCTGGGTGTTACCACTTGCGCTTCAGCACGTGCCCGCCGTCCACGGTGTGGATGAAAGAGGCGTAGCCGGATTCCCCGGCGGGTCCGGTGATGTCGAAGAGGTGGTTCACGAAGTAGTGGGTTTGGAACTCGTTTCGGTACTCCGGCGGACTCGTTGCTGATCAGGGGTCGATGGTGCTTTGATCTACAAATGAGCGATCCGGTGGTTGATGACCTGGTCGAGCTGGGCTGGCCTCGGTGGGTAGTTCGCCGGCAGGTGCGACTCTTGCGCGGTGAGGTGACCGACGGGGTCTGCCGCCTGCTGCCCGGGGTCGAGACCAGCACGGCGCCCCGGTGGATGTTCACCGGCTCTCAGACCATGGGCATGTCCGCGGTCTCCTCTGCCAGCCACATCATCGACGGCGGCGCCGAGCGCGGCCAGGCCGCGGCCGCCGCGACGGCGTCCCACCTGCTTTTCGCGGTCTCCGTCGAGCTCACCGACCGGCATGACCGGGCCCGCCCCCACGATCCGCTTTCCGGGCGCGCGCCGATGGCCGAAACGCCCGCGCCCACCACGAGTCTGCGCGAGTGCCACGACATCAGCCGCCAGTTTGTCCATAACATGCTGAGCCTGTACTTCCAGGCCGATCGCGTGAACGAGCTTGCCCGCGGTTGGGGCGCCATCGTGCGTCGCGCGGTGGACGGACCGGACTCGGCCTGGGGCGGCTGGGGACTGCTGGCTGCGCTCACCGCGTTGTCGCGCTACCGGGATGCGTTTCCCCAGCCCGGCCGGCCGGGCTGGCGGCCCAGGAGCAGGCGGGAGGCGGCGGGGAAGGCCGGCGAGGCCTACTGGCTGGGCGTCGCGATGCTCCACGCGACCGCCTTGGAGCTCATCGGGGAGCCGTGGTGACAACCCCGGTCGCGCGCGTCTGACATAGCCAGAGTGATGATCCCGGCCTGCTCCAGCGCGCGCAAGATGCCCCAGATGCGGGTGGCGCGTTGTTGTGGTCGCCTGTCCGCGCCGCCAGGATGAAGGAATTGGCCCGGCAGATGGCAACGAGCGGATGGTCTGTCCCCAGGATGGCGATCACGTCGGTCACCAAGCCGCCTTGAAAGGGGAGATCGGCGATCCGGTCTCTTGGGAGTATGTTCGGCGGGGTGAGCCCAAGTGGTTGTAAGGACCTTCGCCGGCCCCACTTTTGGGGGCCTTAGGCCTTAGGTTCTAAATCTCGTCGCAACACCCGGCCCCGGGGATGTTGCAATGACCAAGCCGTTTCGCCGGCGGCGGATTCGCCGGGGACGAGGAAAGGATGGGCGACATGCCGTTACGTGCCCTGACCCGGCTCCTACGATCGCGGCGCAGGAGATCGCTGCATCAATCGATTTTGCGCGGCGAGTTCCGGATGGACACCTTTCACGCTCTTGCCCACGGCGCGCTCGCCGACTTGGAGCAGGAAGTTCGCCGCGTCACGAACAGCAGCGCCGAGGAGAGCGTCGCAGCGATCCACACTGATGCGGTGGAGGCGACCAAGCAATTTCTGGTCGATGCCGACTACATGCTCCGAACGCCCCTGGGCAACGGCGAGACGTCGCGATCTCGCATGTCCGCCGGCATCGCGATGTACGTACAATGGCGCAGAGAGATGGATCGGGCACTGACCATGGCCAGAGCCCAATGAGAATCTGAGAGGGCATCTTCGCCCGACATGCAGGTAGGACGACCCGATCGAGATCTTGATGACGGCCCGCGGAACTACCGTATGCGCTACCCGGTCGGAGTCGGCGAAGGGCTGGCATCTTTCAGATCGGGATGATTCTTCCTGTAGCGGTCATAGTCCTCCTCGGAGGGCTGGCACACTTCCAGGAGGCGGGCCTTGGCCTGCGCCACTCCGGCTATGTACTTCCGCTCGGCCGCATCATCGCCGTACTCGCCGCCCTTGTAGGCGCCCACAGCGTTCGCCAAGTCCAGGACAGCGGACTTCACCTCCGGCGTGGTGATCTCCTCGCTTTCCTGCCGTATGCCCTTTCCGCGCTGCTGGCTAAGAGGTCATAACAGAATGAGATTGCCCGCATCCTTACGGTGATGATCGTCGTTGATAGGTTGTGAGGAAGGGCGAGCAACTGCCGTGGATCGTCTCGGACAGCTTGTGGGAGCGGATCGAGCCGTTG
>NZ_JABCPZ010000362.1 GCF_013283785.1 Nonomuraea antri | reverse complement strand
GCCCCCCGCCACGACCCGGCCGCCCACGCAGGCGCCCACCACCGCGCCGCCGAACCCGGGCAGGGGCCCGCTCGTGTCGATCTCGGTCTCGGTGTCGGCCGATCTCCCGCTGCTCGGCGGCGACGGCGACGGCCTGCTCGACCTCGACCTCGACCTCGGGATCGGGCTGGGCTCCAGCTTGCTCGGCGCGCTGGCCGTGCCGGGATCGGTGCTGCTCGGACGGCATCTGGTCGTCCGCAGGACCCGCCGTCCGCGCGGCAAAGAAAACCCGTGAGTTACGTAAGGAAGCGCCGGATCCCCTACTATCAGCCTTCGAATAGAGGGCGTCCCCGAGCCTGAATACCTCCTGGCCGGAACCTGCCCTGCAGCTCGGGAGAAGGAGTAGCGTGGCGGATGGGTCCCCCGCCGGCCGGCGGCGCCACCTCCTGCGATTCCACCCCACCGGACGCACGACGACGGCCGCGCTCCTGTCGGCCACCCTGCTGACACCCGCCCTGCTGCCGGCGCTCGCCACGGCCGACCCCAAGCCCACGGTGAAGCAGCTCAAGAAGGAACTGGCGGCGATGCAGAAGGAGTCGGACAAGCTCATCGCCGACTACTACAGCAGCCGCATCGCCCAGCAGAAGGCGGAACGGGCGGAGAAGGCGGCCAAGGAGAAGCTGGCGGCCGCCCAGGAGGTCTTCGACCGCGAGTCGACCGAACTCCGGGCGATGGCCGTGGCCCAGTACAAGGGCGGCGAACCCAACCAGGTCGCCGCGATCACCGCCGCCGCCGACCCGGCCGCCCTGCTCAGGCGGATGGCCCTGTCCGGCCACCTCGTCAAGCTGCAGGAGTCCAGGCTCAGCGGGTACGCCCAGGTCAGAGACACCCACCAGCAGGCCATGGACGAGGCCGCCGCCCGCGCCACCGAACTCGCCGCCACGGTGAAGGAACTGGACAAGCGCAAGAAGAAGGCCGAGAAGCTGATCGAGAAGATCAAGGACAGGATCGACCTGCTCTACAAGGCTCCCGGCCTGCGTCCCGACGGCACGTTCGTCCCGCAACTGCCCAGCGGCCCCGACAACATCACCTCACGCATGCGGCTGGTCAAGTCCCTCATCGGGGAACGCTTCGACGTGCCGTACGGGATCGGGTGCTACCGCGCCATCCAGGACGGCGGCGAGCACCCGCTCGGCCGCGCCTGCGACTTCATGCTGAGCCGCGGCGGCGCGATGCCGACGGCGGCGGAGATCGAGCGCGGCTGGGAGATCTCCAACTGGGCGATCAAGAACGCGAAGCGGCTCGGCATCATGTACGTGATCTACCGCCAGCGCATCTGGCACGTCCGGACGGGCGCCTGGCGCACGATGACGGACCGCGGCGGCACCACCGCCAACCACTACGACCACCCGCACATCTCGGTCTACTGACCTCCTTGCCCGGGAACTGCTGAACTGCGTTCGGTACGCCATCGCCGACGGTGTCACGCGTCGCCACTCGGACGGCCCAGTTCGGGCTTGGCCTCACGGGTGGGGAGGCTCTCGGTCGGTGAAGGGCCGGAGAGTTTGCCCAGGAAATTGTTGAGCTGCCAGTCGTAGGTCCCGGGCGCGCCCGTTTCCCGCATGCCGATCTCACGCTTGACGACCCGGTAGAACTCCCCGCGGGCACGGCTCGTCGCCTCTATCGCGAGGTTCAACGGCAGATCCGCCTCCTGCCCGCCGGCGATCAGTTCCAGCCGGAAAACGGACTCGTGCCACTTCCGGCCGGCCGCGATGGCTTCGTCGCTGCCGAAGAGCAGCACGGCTTCCCAGCTCACGGTCCGATCCTCCTCCGCCGCGGCCAGGTCGGAATCGGAGTATTCCGGAGCCAGGAATTTCAGCTCGACGCCCATGTCGCGCTGGGACGCCAGTTTGAGGCAGATGGAGATGGTCTTCTTGATGGCGTGTGCGTATTCCATGTAAGCCATCACGCGCCGCTCGTCCCATCTGGTGGCGAGCTGGCGTTTCCACCTTTTGCGTTCGGTGAGAGCCGTGACGCTGTACGCCCCGATCGCGCCCAGCAGGACACCGATGAGTGCGGGGAGTTGTTCCAGGAAACTCTGCAACTCGCACAACCTTCCTCGACGGAATTCGGGGCCTGTCTACGCCGGAGGGGCCGAAACGCGTGCGGGGCCGAGGAGCTTCAGGTCCACCGGCTCACCTGAGCCGGCCGCGTGGTTTGAGTCGGATGCCCGGCAGGGCCGGGGCCGGGAGCGGGGGGCCGGCGAAGCCCTCGACGTGGCCGAAGCCGTCGCCGGACTCCCACTCCGCGCGGAACGCAGCGATCTCGTCGTGGCCGCGTCCGACGAAGTTCCACCACATGACGATCTCCTCGTCGAACGGCTCGCCGCCGATGAGCAGCACCCGGCCCCGGCCTGACAGCCGCAGCGAGTCCTGGCCGGGCGGCAGGTACAGCAGCGGGCCGGGTGCGAGCAGGTCGACGTCGCCGTCCAGCAGGAGCACGCCGTGCTCGAAGCCGCGCTCCAGGGGTAGTTCGGCGGTGCCGTCGACGGCGATCTCGGCGCTCACCAGCGGGGTGAACGCCGTCGCCGGCGAGGTCGTGCCGGCCAGCGAGCCCATGATCACGGTCGCCGTGAAGCCGGGGCCCGACAGCGTGGGCAGCAGGGCGTGGTGCTCGAACGCCGGCGCGACCCGCCGGTGCTCCTCCGGCAGCGCCACCCACAGCTGCACCCCGTGCAGCAGCTCGCGCCGCGACTCCTCCGAGTGGGAGATGCCGCGGCCGGCCGTCATCAGGTTGAGCTGCCCGGGGCGTACCTCCTGCCGGCTGCCCAGGCTGTCGAGGTGCAGCACCTCGCCCGCGACCAGCCAGCTCACCGTCTGCAATCCCGTGTGCGGGTGCGGCGGGACGCGCATCGCGGCCACCTCGGGACCGTAGGCGTCGATGAAGCACCAGGCGCCGATCATCCGCCGCCGCGCGCCGGGCAGCACCCGGCGGACCATCATCGCGCGCGGCCCGCCCAGCGGCACCTCGCGAGCCTCCAGCAGCTCGCGGCCGCCCCCGTCCGCGCCGGCGTCCGCGCCCCCGTCCGCGGCGGCGTGGATCTCCAGCGGGTTCAGCTCGAGATTGCTCATGAAAAGACTGTACGGGCGGCCGGTTCGCGACTGTAAAGCGCGGGTCAGGGAAGGGGAGTTCTTCATGGCAGAGCCATGGGAAAGCCGTAGGGCCGAACTGATCGAGGCGGCCCAGGCCAACTGGATATCGGCGCTCACCGACCTGGGCGGGCGCAACACGCTGCTCTACTACAAGGACCGCCGGGCAGGCACACTCGACCTGGCCGCGGCCGACCCCGAGGCGCTCGATCGCTTTCTGCGCACCGGACGGGTCAGACTGACCCGGCTGTTCGCCGACGTCGACGTCAGGGCCGACGCGATCAGACGCGTCCAGGCCATCCACCGCAAAGCACGCGAACTGCTCGAAGAACGCGGCATCAGGGCCGGCTACCTGGCCACCGGCCTGGCCCGCTGGGACGAGCTGTTCCTCGAACCCGCCGCGCCCGTCATGCTGCGCCGGCTGACCATCACCCCCACCCGGGCCAGGCACGACGATTTCGTGCTCACGCTGGACGACGAGAGCGAGGTCAACCCGGTCCTGCTGCACAAGCTGGCCACCGTCTACGGCGCGGACACCGAACGCGCCACCGGCGACCACGACGAGCTGCGCGCGCTCGCGTCCGCCGCCGAGGTCCCCGGGTTCGACATCCTCGACCGGAGGGTGATCGGCACGTTCACCTACGCCAAGCTGCCCATGGTCAGGGACATGCAGGCGGCCGGCGAACTGCTCGCCGACAGCGACGTGGTCGCCGCCATCGCGGGCGACGTGGAGGCGCAGGAACTGCTGTCGAGCGACCGCAGCGAGAGCGGCGGCCCCAGCGAGGGCGACCGTCCCGCCGACCCGCTCGACTCCCCGCAGGACGACTACTCCGTGCTGGACGCCGACTCCTCCCAGCGCAGCGCCATCGCCGCCGTCCTGTCGGGACGCAGCCTGGTCGTCCACGGCCCGCCGGGCACCGGCAAGAGCCAGACCATCGCCAACCTCGTCGCCGCGCTCGTCGCCAGAGGTAGGAAGGTGTTGTTCGTGGCGGAGAAGCGGGCCGCCATCGACGCCGTGTTGTCCCGGTTGAAGGGCGCCGACCTGGGCGACCTCGTCCTGGACATCCACGAGGGCACCCGCGACAGGCTGCGCATCGCCCGCGACCTCGGCGACACGCTCGACCTGGCGCAGGCCGTCACCGACGGGCCCGAGCAGGAGCTGGACCGGCGGCTCGTGGACCGGCAGCGGCGGCTGAGCAGGCACGTGGCCGGGCTGCACGAGGCGCACGCGCCGTGGGGGCTGTCGGCCTTCCAGATCCAGTCCGCCCTGCTCGGCATCCCCGAGGGGGCACGCACGCCGGTACGGCTCGGCCAGGCGGACCGGCTCGACGCCAGGACCGCCGACCGCGTCAGGGACGACCTGCGCGACTTCGCCCACCTCGGCGGCTTCGCGCTGCGTCCGGGCTCCACCCCCTGGTACGGCGCCGCGCTGCGGACGCCCGAGCAGGCCAGGCAGGCCGCCGATCTGGCCTGCAGGCTGCACTCCCACCTGCTGCCCATGCTCGCCTACCGGGTCGAGCGGGCCTGCGAGGGGCGCGGGCTGAAGGCACCCGACGGGCATCTGGAACGGGTGGCGCGGCTGCGGCTGTTCGCCGGGGTGGCCGAGACGATGAAGCGGCTGTCGCCGCGCGTGTTCGCCTCCGACCCGGCCGCGCTGGCCGCCGCGACCGGCGGCGGCGCCGAGCTCATGCGCCCGCTGGGCCTGCGCGAACGGCACGCGCTGCGCAAGCGGGCCCGCTCGCTCTGGCTCGGCGCCGACAAGCCGGAACGCGCCGAACTGCACGCCGCGCTCACCGCCGCCGCCGGGCAACTGGCCGCGTGGGAGTCGGTGCGCGCCGAGGCGCGGGAGCAGCCGCCGTGGCCGCCGTCGGACCTGCCCGACCTGCTGCGGCTGCAGGCCGAGTGCGAGACGCGGCTCGCCTCGCTGCGCGCCTACGTCGGCGTCCCCGAAGACCCGGAGCAGGTGCTCGCCGCGCTCTGCGACGACCGCGACACCGCGTGGAAACTGCCCAGACTGTACGAGCTGGGCATGGGATTCGACGCACTGGGACTCGGCGAGCTCCTCGACCACCTGGCTCGCGAGCAGGCCGGACCGGAACTGGCCGTGGCCGCGTTCGACCACGCCTGGTACTCCGCGATCCTCGACCACATCCGGGTCCGCGACCCCCGCTACGGCGCACACCCCGGCGACGCGCTCGACGAGATCGCCGGCGACTTCCGGGAACGCGACGTCCAGCACCTGGCCGCCAACCGGGCCCGCGTCCGGCGGGCCTGGGCGCTGCGGCTGCGCGACGCCGAGGACCGGCACCCGCTGCAGGCCAGGGTGATACGCAAGCAGGCCGCGCTGCGCCGGGGCCACCTGCCGCTGCGCAGGCTGCTCGACCAGACCGGCGACGTGCTGTTCGCGCTCAAGCCGTGCTGGGCCATGTCACCGCTGATCGTCAGCCAGGTGCTGCCCGCGACCCGGCTGTTCGACGTGGTGATCTTCGACGAGGCCAGCCAGATCGTGCCCGCCGACGCGGTGCCGTCCATCATGCGGGCGCACCAGATCGTGGTGGCCGGGGACGACAGGCAACTGCCGCCGACGAACTTCTTCCGCCAGGTCGGCGACGGGCCGGAGGACGCCGAGGACGAGGACGGCCCGCCGGCGTCGGGGGTGGTGTCGTTCGGCGCCGGGTTCGAGTCGGTGCTCGACGCGCTCCGGCCGCTGCTGCCGTCGCGTCCGCTGACCTGGCACTACCGCAGCAGGGACGAGCGGCTGGTGGCCTTCTCCAACGCCCGGATCTACGGTGGCGCGCTCACCACGTTCCCCGGCGTGTCGCGGGGCGACTGCCTGCGGCACGTGGTGGTCGCGCAGTCGCCGGGCGCGGGGCAGGAGGCGTCGGCGCCGGGCGAGGTGGACAAGGTGGTGGAGCTGGTGCTCGACCACGCCCGCGCCCGTCCTGGCGAGTCGCTGGGCGTGATCGCGCTCGGCCTGCGCCACGCGGAACGGATCGACCAGGCCCTGCGCGAGGCGCTGGCCGAGAACCCGGGGCTGGAGGAGTTCTTCGCCGAGGACGTGCCCGAGCCGTTCTTCGTCAAGAACCTCGAACGCGTGCAGGGCGACGAACGCGACGCGATCATCCTGACCATCGGCTACGGCAAGCACCCCGACGGGCGCATGCGCTACCAGTGGGGGCCGCTGCTGCGCGACGGCGGCGAGCGGCGGCTGAACGTGGCCGCCACCCGCGCCAAGCACCGGCTCACCCTGGTCAGCTCGTTCTCCAGCCAGGACGTCGACCCGGCCAGGGTCACCAAGGCCGGGGCCAGGCTGCTGGCCGACTACCTGGAGTACGCGGGCTCCGGCGGCACCCCGGCCGACGCCTCGGGCGGGACGCGGCTCAACCCGTTCGAGTCCGACGTCCGGGACCGGCTGGCCGGGTTCGGGATCACCGTGGTGCCGCAGTACGGCGTGGGCGGCTTCCGCGTCGACTTCGCCGCCGCCCACCCCCGCGACCCCGACCGGATGGTGCTCGCGATCGAGGCCGACGGCGCGTCGTACCGGGACTCGCGCAGCGTGCGCGACCGTGACCGGCTGCGCAAGGAGCACCTGGAACGGCTGGGGTGGAACTTCCAGCGGTTGTGGTCGACCAACTGGTTCCACAACCCGCAGGCGGAGGCGGACAAGCTGCGGCGCGCGTACGAGCAGGCGGTCGCCGAGTACCTGTCTCTTAA
>NZ_JABCPZ010000361.1 GCF_013283785.1 Nonomuraea antri | reverse complement strand
GGCACCGACCGGCGTCGGTCTCACCGGGGCTTGTCTCGTCAGCGCGTCGACGCGCGCCGGCACGCTGACGGGTGCCTGCACGCCGGTCGGTGCCAGCGCGCCGGTCGGTGCCAGCGCGCCGATCGGTGCCGGCGTGCTGATCGGCGGCCGCGTCATCGGGCTCGGCGTACGGCTGCTGGGTCGCCGCCGGGCCGGGCGCATCGTCTCGTTGCTCGCCGGCAGGCGTTTCGCCCGCCCAGGCGGACGGCTCGCCCGAGGGTTGCCCGCTAATCGCCTGCGACGCCCCGCCCGCCGAAGGCTGCCCGTCCCCAGAAGGCAGCCCGCCCTCAGAAACCCCAGAAGGCGACCCGCCTCCAGAAGCCCCGGAAGGCGGCCCGTCCCCGGACAGCGGCGCGCCGGTCGGGTCCTCGTTCTCGTCGGCGGAAGGCGCGCCGGACGCCCGGAGGCGGCTGCGTTCGCGCCATTCGTCGACCGATGGCCAGCCGTTCACGGTCGGCCCCTCCCCCGGCGCCGCGTGGAAGCGGCGTCGTACGCGGACCGGCCCGGCGGGACGGTGCGGCCGGGCCGGGCGCCCCGGAAGCGCGAACGGGGCGCGTGCGGCAGGTCCGTGTCACTCATGCGGCGAACCGATCAGACGTCACCCGGCTTGGGGGTGGACTTGGAGCCACGGCCGGACGGAGCGGCGGCGGGCGCCGGAGCCGCCGGGGCCTCGGCGGGGGTGTCGAGACGCGGGCCCACGCCCAGCTTGTCCTTGATCTTCTTCTCGATCTCGTTGGCCATGTCCGGGTGGTTCTTCAGGAAGTTACGGGCGTTCTCCTTGCCCTGGCCGAGCTGGTCGCCCTCGTAGGTGTACCAGGCGCCGGACTTGCGGACGAAGCCGTGCTCGACGCCCATGTCGATCAGGCCGCCCTCGCGGGAGATGCCCACGCCGTACAGGATGTCGAAGTCGGCGACGCGGAAGGGCGGGGCCATCTTGTTCTTGACGACCTTGACCCTGGTGCGGTTGCCGACCGCCTCCGTGCCGTCCTTGAGGGTCTCGATGCGGCGGATGTCCATACGCACGGAGGCGTAGAACTTCAGCGCCTTACCACCGGTCGTGGTCTCGGGCGAGCCGAACATGACGCCGATCTTCTCGCGGAGCTGGTTGATGAAGATGGCGGTGGTGCCGGTGCTGTTGAGCGCGCCGGCGACCTTGCGCAGGGCCTGCGACATGAGGCGGGCCTGCAGACCGACGTGGCTGTCGCCCATCTCGCCCTCGATCTCGGCCTTGGGCACCAGGGCGGCGACCGAGTCGATGACGATGATGTCGACGGCGCCGGACCTGATCAGCATGTCGGCGATCTCCAGCGCCTGCTCACCGGTGTCGGGCTGGGACACCAGCAGGGCGTCGGTGTCGACGCCGAGCTTCTTGGCGTATTCGGGGTCGAGCGCGTGCTCGGCGTCGATGAACGCCGCGATGCCGCCCGCCCGCTGCGCGTTGGCCACCGCGTGCAGCGCGATCGTCGTCTTGCCCGAGGACTCGGGGCCGTAGATCTCGACGATACGGCCGCGCGGCAGGCCGCCGATGCCGAGCGCGACGTCAAGGGAGATCGACCCGGTGGGGATCACCTCGATGGGAGCTCGGGCGTCGTCGCCCAGTCGCATGACCGAGCCCTTGCCGAACTGCCGCTCGATCTGGGCGAGGGCAGTCTCGAGGGCCTTCTCGCGGTCGTTGATAGCCATGGGAACTCCCCCTGGAGGGTCGTGGTCGGATTCAGTCGAGTGAAAGCTACGGCCTGCCACCGACATTTTCGCCGTCTGCGGAGTGGCGTCGGGGAAGCAATCGGGGAAGTCGTGGCCGGGCGAGTTGGATCCATCTTAGCCGAACGACTGTTCGATCACATCAGGAACACGCGAGTCTCCGCGTCACACTTCCAAACGATCTCCGCAGGTCGGCTCGGGTGTCGCAGCTCCGGCCGGCCGGACGCAGGAAGCGAGGAACCCTCGCGCCACAACGGCGGAAACCCCCGAGAACGCGCACGGGCCACGACGTTCACGTACGCCGCGACGACCGTGTTGTCATACGCCGTGAGCTGGGGAGACTTCTTGGGGAGAAGGTTGGAGGCGGCGACGTGTCGAGCTCGTACACCGGGGAGCGGCGCACCCATCTGGCGGCGCTCGCCGAGTTGTTGCCGCATCAGGGGCTGGTGAGCCGCATGGTCGGCGGCGATGATCCGGTGTTGTGGGTGTGGCATCCGCGTACCGGGCGTCAGACCGTCGTCTTCGCCACGCCGTCCAGCAGCGGGTGGTTGTTCCTGTGGTCGCCGGGCGGTCAGGGCAGCGCGGACGAGCTGGAGCGCACGGCGAGCGCGCTGCGCGAAGCCCTGGACGCCGCCCCGTGAGCCAGGCGGCTCAGCGCAGCTTGGACGAGACGTCCTCCACCTGGCAGACCGCGCGCCAGACCGTCTTGGCGCTCTCGCCGTCGGCCAGCGCCTGCACGACGGTGCGACCGCCCAGCGGGGCGATCACGTAGTCGCGTGCCCACGATTCGGCGTAGCTGTCGCCGAAGTGAGCGCGCATCCGTCTCCAGAACTCCGTCAGGCGCATGAATTCAAGTATGGAATCTCCCAGGGGGTGGGTAGGACATCTCCATGCCAAAGACCCCCAAGTCTTCACCCCCGAAGACAGCCAAGACCAAAGCCAACCGGGCCAAGCGCCGTCATCTGCTGCACGAGATGCGGCTGGTGGTAGCCAAGGAGAAGGCCGAGCGTTCCGAACGGCACGCGGGCATCAGGCAGGCGCCGAGGGAGGGCACGCCCCGCACGCGCAGGGCCTCCCGCCGTTAGGCGCACGCGCCGCGACCGCCTCGCTTCCGGCACGCGGGATCAGCGGGACGGTCACAGCACGCGCGAGCCGTACATCTCACCCAGATGGTCGGCGAGCAGCTCCAGCCTGGCGCCGTCGGGGTCCTTGAAGTAAATGGAGGCGCCGCTCTCTATCTGGTGCGGCACGCCGGCCATCTCCAGCTTTCCGCGCAGCCGTTCCCACGTGGCTGGATCGACCGAGATCGCGATGTGGTGCAGCCCGCCGAGCACTTCCTGGTACGGTCCGAGGTCGAGCCCGGGGAAGTCGAAGAAGGCCAGCAGGTTGCCGTTGCCGAGGTCGAAGAAGAAGTGGCTCGAACCCTTGTAGTCGCGGTTCTCGATGATCTCGGTGAGCGGGAACTCCAGGAGTTCCTGGTAGAACTTGATCGTCCGCTCCACGTCCGAGGAGAGGAGTGCGATGTGGTGCAGGCCGCGCGCGCTGCTCGACGGACGGCGCGGTAAAACGTAACGTTGCCTGATCTCCGCGCGGCGGGCTTCGATGGCGGCGTGGTCGATGCTCACGGACGCTGTATGTCCGCCGAAGCCCCGGCTCAATCACCTGCCGCCATGACAATGCGTTTTCTGTCGGTGGCGCGAGGCAGTATGTGCGGGTGAGCTCGCTAGCCCAGTTCAGCCAGGTGACCAGGCAATGGTTCGAGGGCGCGTTCGCCGCGCCCACGACCGCGCAGGACGGCGCGTGGGCGTCGATCGCGCGCGGTGACAACACGCTGGTCGTCGCGCCCACCGGGTCGGGCAAGACGCTGGCGGCGTTCCTGTGGTCGCTCGACCGGCTGGCCGCCGACCTCCAGCGATCCGCCGAACCCGGGCAAGCCGCCGACCCCCGGCGGTCCGGTGAGGGCAAACGGTCCACGAAGGTCCTGTACGTGTCGCCGCTCAAGGCCCTGGCCGTCGACGTCGAGCGCAACCTGCGGGCCCCGCTGGCCGGGATCAAGCAGACGGCGCGGCGGCTCGGCCTGCCGGTCCCGGAGATCTCGGTGGCGATCCGCTCGGGCGACACCCCCGCGGAAGATCGCCGGCGGTTCGCGGCCAAGCCGTCCGACATTCTCATCACCACCCCGGAGTCGCTGTTCCTGCTGCTCACCAGCCAGGCCAGGGAGGCGCTGCGCGGCGTGGAGACGGTGATCGTCGACGAGGTGCACGCGGTGGCGGGCACCAAGCGCGGCGCGCATCTGGCGCTGACCCTGGAGCGGCTCGACGCGCTGCTCGACCGGCCCGCGCAGCGGATCGGGCTGTCTGCGACCGTGCGGCCGGTGAGCGAGGTGGCCACGTTCCTGGGCGGCGCGCGTCCGGCGAGCGTGGTGCAGCCGCCGTCGGAGAAGCGGATCGAGATCGAGGTCGTGGTCCCGGTCGAGGACATGGCCCAGGTGGAGTCCCGGCCGCGCGACGCCGACGAGCTCGCCCCCGACCCCGCCAACAGGTCCATCTGGCCGCATGTCGAGGATCGGCTGTTCGACCTGATCGAGGCGCACAGCTCGACCATCGTGTTCGCCAACTCGCGCCGTCTGGCCGAGCGGCTGTGCACCCGGCTGAACGAGCTGGCCTACGACCGCGGCCAGGGCATCGAGTCGATCGACCTGTCGATCTGGGAGACCCCGCCCGCCGATGATCGTGAGCCGGCCGCGGGCGACCGGGTGACGCCCAGGCGCATGCCGGCCGACATGATGGCGCAGGCCGGGTCGAGCAAGGGGGTGGTCACGGAGATCGTCCGCGCGCACCACGGGTCGGTGTCGAAGGAGGAACGGGCGCAGATCGAGGAGGCGCTGAAGTCGGGCCGGCTGCCCGCCGTGGTCGCCACCTCCAGCCTTGAGCTGGGCATCGACATGGGCGCGGTCGACCTGGTCGCGTGCGTGGAGGCGCCACCGAGCGTGGCCAGCGGGCTGCAGCGCATCGGGCGGGCCGGCCACCAGGTCGGCGCCGTCTCCAAGGGCGTGATCTTCCCGAAGTACCGCGGCGACCTCGTGCAGACGGCCGTCGTCGCCGAGCGCATGCGCGCCGGCGAGATCGAGGAGTTGCGCTATCCGCGCAATCCGCTCGACGTGCTCGCCCAGCAGATCGTGGCGATGACCGCGCTCGACGAATGGACGGTCGACGAGCTCGAGACCGTCGTCAAGCGGGCCGCGCCCTACGCCACGCTGCCGCGCAGCGCGCTGGAGGCCACCCTCGACATGCTGGCCGGCCGCTACCCGAGCGAGGAGTTCGCCGAGCTGCGCCCCCGCATCGTCTGGGACCGGGTGTCAGGAACGCTCCAGGGCAGGCCGGGTGCGCAGCGGCTGGCGGTGACCAACGGCGGCACGATCCCCGACCGCGGGCTGTTCGGGGTGTTCCTGGTGGGCGAGCGGGCGTCCAGGGTGGGCGAGCTCGACGAGGAGATGGTCTACGAGTCGCGGGTCGGCGACGTGTTCGTGCTGGGCGCGACGTCCTGGCGGATCGAGGACATCACCGCCGACCGCGTGCTCGTCTCCCCCGCGCCTGGGCAGCCGGGCAAGCTGCCGTTCTGGCACGGCGACACCCCCGGCCGTCCGGCCGAGCTGGGCCAGGCGATCGGGAAGTTCCTGCGCGAGCAGGCCAAGAACGACGACACCGCCCGCGTCAGAGCGGCCGGCCTCGACGAGTACGCCGCCGACAACCTGCTGGCCTACCTGCGCGAACAGCGCGAGGCCACCGGTTACGTGCCCGACGACCGCACGCTGCTCGTCGAGCGTTTCCACGACGAGCTGGGCGACTGGCGGGTGGTGATCCACTCGCCGTACGGCGCCCGCGTGCACGCGCCGTGGGCGCTGGCGATCGGCCGCCGGCTGCGCGAACGCTACGGCATCGACGTGCAGGCCGTGCACTCCGACGACGGCATCGTGCTGCGCATCCCCGACACCCTGGCCGAGCCGCCGACCGACGTGGCCGCGTTCGACCCAGAGGAGATCGAGCAGATCGTCACCGAGGAGCTGGGCGGCTCGGCCATGTTCGCCTCAAGGTTCAGGGAGTGCGCGGGCCGCGCGCTGCTGCTGCCCCGCCGTACGCCGGGGCGGCGCAGCCCGCTGTGGCAGCAGCGTCAGCGCGCCGCCCACCTGCTCGGGGTGGCCTCGCAGTACGCGTCGTTCCCGATCGTGCTCGAGACGATGCGCGAGTGCCTGCAGGACGTGTTCGACGTGCCCGGCCTGGTGCGGCTCATGCGCGACCTGGCCGCGCGCCGGGTGCGGCTGGTGGAGGTGGAGACGTCGCAGGCCTCGCCGTTCGCGGCGTCGCTGCTGTTCCACTACGTGGGCGCGTTCATGTACGAGGGCGACGCCCCGCTGGCCGAACGCCGCGCCCAGGCCCTGGCGCTCGACACCACGCTGCTGGCCGAACTGCTCGGCCAGGCCGACCTGCGCGAACTGCTCGACCCCGACGTGATCTCCGACACCGAGCGCGAGCTGGCCAGGCTCGACCGGCCGCTGCGTGATGTGGAGGACCTGGCCGACCTGCTGCGTTCGCACGGGCCGCTGCTCGCGCCCGACGTGAGTGTGCGGGGCGGCGATCCGTCCTGGCTGGAGGAGCTGGAGCGGGCGCGGCGGGCGATCAGGGTACGCATCGCGGGCGAGGAGCAGTGGGCCGCGATCGAGGACGCCGCGCGCATGCGCGACGCGCTGGGCGCGCCGCTGCCCGTCGGGATTCCGCACGCGTTCCTCGAACCCGTCGCCGATCCGCTGGCCGACCTGCTCGCCCGGCACGCCCGTACCCGCGGGCCCTTCCACTCCGGTACGGCGGCCGCCAGGTTCGGGCTCGGCGTGGCGGTGGTGAGCGACGCGCTGCGGCGGCTGGCGGCGTCCGGGCGGGTGGTCAACGGCGAGTTCCGGCCCGGGGGGCGGGGCGAGGAGTGGTGCGACGCCGGGGTGCTGCGGATGTTGCGCCGCAGGTCACTGGCGCGGCTGCGCAAGGAGGTCGAGCCGGTCGCGCCGGAGACGCTGGCGGCGTTCCTGCCGACCTGGCACGGAATCACCGGTTACGGCACGGGTGTGGGCGCAGGCACGGGTGCGGGGAGCGGTGGGTTCGGCGCAGGTGCGGGCCCCGGCGGCGGGTTCGGCC
>NZ_JABCPZ010000360.1 GCF_013283785.1 Nonomuraea antri | reverse complement strand
CCCCGCCCCCAGCCCGACCGCGAGCCCGAACCCGACTGGGGTGGTGCGGTTTGAGGCGGTGCATGGGCCGGGGTGTGCGGCCGAGTGGTTCTACGCCGATCCGCGATGGAAACGCATCACCGGCGGCTGGACCCGGGACGGCTGCACCGGCCGCGCCCTGGCGCTCAAGGTCTCGGCCGAGCCCGGCCACTTCACCCAGATGGTGAACTGGATGTTCGCCACCCGCCCGGGCGCGCGTTGCACGTTCGAGGTGCACGTCCCGGACGATTCGCGTTCCGCCGGCACCGCCCGCTACCACCTGGACGGCGAGGACACGGACCCGCCGTACCTGGGCCCGCCCGTGACCGTCGACCAGCGGGCCTGGCGTGGCCGCTGGGCGTCGCTGGGCACCTGGACGGTCCCGGCGGAGGGGAAGGTGACCATCGTGCTGGGAAACCAGCCGCTGCGGGCCGGCGACGAGCACGAGGTGACGGTCTCCTCAGCCCGCGCCGCCTGCCGCTGGTGATGAACCGCCCGGTACAAACTCCCCAGGACGGGACGGGAGTCCCGGAGCGGGCGGCTATGCGTCGTGTGCCTTGATGGCGACGCTGGTGAGGGCGAGCAGTAGATCGAAGTCGGGCTGGGCGTCGACCCGCATGCACACCCACGCCCGATCAGGACAAGCCCGCACTTGGTCGCATTCACCCAGGTACGGTTCGAGCCGCCCGATCGCCGGCGCGGTGAGCCGGATCTGTACCTGGTCGTGTCCGGTGAGTCGGAGTATTTCGGTGCCGCGTACGGCGAAGGACACCCCGTGCCGGGTGTCGCTCACCGCCAACGACGGCCAGGATCTGAGCGCCGCCTCCGCCCGGGCCACGTAGGCCCCGCGGTGTGGAACCGTCCATCGCCGGACGGAAGTACCTGCCACACCCTCCATGCTGGGGCACCCCAGCCCCGCCGTCACCGTCCGTTTTTCAACCGTTATCGGGTGGACACGTTCAGGGCCCGGGTGTGGGCGAGGTCGGCCTCGATGCGGGCCGCGGTCTCCTTCAGTTCGGGCAGGACGTCCCGCATGAGGTCGGCGACGGCGGCCCGGCTGGCGTGCGTGGCGACGTTGACCGCGGCCACCACCCGGCCGTCGCGGTCGTGCACGGGCACCGCGATGGATCGCACGCCTTCCTCCAGTTCCTGGTCGACGAGCGCGTACCCGTCGGCGGCGGCCCGGCGCACGGCCTGCGCCAACTGGCCGGGCGAGGTGATGGTGTGCCGGGTCAGCGGGCGCAGGCCGGACGTGGGCATCGCCTCGGGCCGCCCGGCCAGCAGCACCCGCCCCATGGACGTGGCGTAGGCCGGGAAGCGGGTGCC
The DNA here is from genome assembly GCF_013283785.1 of Nonomuraea antri. GTDB lineage: Bacteria > Actinomycetota > Actinomycetes > Streptosporangiales > Streptosporangiaceae > Nonomuraea > Nonomuraea antri. The sequence continues at coordinate 5,595 of NZ_JABCPZ010000360.1, read as the reverse complement.
GACGGTGATGTCGACGGTCATGATGCTCATGGTCGCCACCCGCGCCACGTAGACGACGTCGTCACCGGCCAGCACGGCCACCGACGCCGATTCGCGCACCCGGGCCACCAGGTCGGCCAGGTGCGGCTGGACGATCTCGCCGAACGTCCGCCCGGACAGGGCCGCGTACCCGAGTTCCATGACCTTGGGCAGCAGCACGAACCTGGCGCCGTCGGCGGCGGCGTAGCCGAGCCGTTCCAGCGTCTGCACCGCCCGCCGGATGGTGGCCCTGGGCAGCCCGGTGACCTTGGCGGACCCGGCGAGCGTGAGCCCGCCACGGGCGGTGCCGAGCGACACCAGCACGGCCAGCCCGCGGGCCAGCGACTGCAGGTAGCCGGCGCCCAGTTCCTCCTTGAGCGGCCGCGAGACGTCCACGCCGGACGGCCGCTGAGGCGACGGCTGAGGCGACGGCTGAGGCGGCGGGAGCGGCGCGGACAGCGCGGCCTCCATCTCCTTGACCGCCTCGCGCAGCCTGGGCAGCGCGTGGGCGGCGAGCCCGGCCGCGGTGTGCCTGCTGGTGTGGCTGACCACGCTCACCGCGCACGCCGGCTGCCCGTCGCGATCACGTACGGGCAGCGCGACCGCGATCAGTCCCGGCTCGATGAGCTGGTCGTCCAGCGCGTACGGCGCGCCGGGGTCGAGCAGCGACAGCCCGGCCGCGCAGCGCTCGGCGGGCAGCAGGTCGCCCACCCGGAAGGCCACCGACATGGTGCGCCGGCGGGTGACCTGGACGACGAACCTGATCCCCGCGCCGTCGCGCACGGCCAGCGACACCGATTCGTCCAGGTCCGCGGCCAGCCGCTCGGCGATCGGGGTGAGCGTGTCCCTGAGCCCGCTGCAGGTCAGGTACGCCTCGCCCAGTTCCATGAGCCTGGGCGCGAGCAGCACGTCGCGGCCTTCGGCCCGCAGGTGGCCGATCTTGATCAGGGTGGCCAGCACGCGGTCCACGGTGGCGCGGGCCAGGCCGGTCTCGCGTACCAGGTCGGTGGCGCGCATGCGGTGCGCGGGCGCGGCGGACAGCGCGCGCAGCACGGCGAGCCCGCGTTCCAGGGTTCCTGCGGGTTCCATCCGCCCCTCCTCGGCCGGTGTAGGCACTTTTGACAGAAGCATCCGGATGAACAGATACTCGTCCACACAATAGTGAACTAAAGTTCACTCAGCGAACACTCCCGGATGAACGGAGCGTCGTGCGGAGAGACAAAGTGGTCGCCACGGCCGAGGAGGCGCTGGCGGGCGTGCGTGACGGCGCGTCGTTCGCGGTCGGCGGCTTCGGCCTCAGCGGCATCCCGAACGTGCTGATCCAAGCCCTGCACGCCACCGGAGTGACCGGCATCGGCGTCGTGTCGAACAACTGCGGCGTGGACGGCGGCGGCCTGGGCGTCCTGCTCGCGGCCGGCCGGATCGCCCGCGTCACCGCCTCCTACATCGGCGACAACAAGGAGTTCGCCAGGCAGTACCTGAGCGGCGAGCTGGAGGTCGAGCTGACCCCGCAGGGCAGCCTGGCCGAACGGCTGCGCGCGGGCGGCGCCGGCATCCCCGCCTTCTACACCCCCGCCGGGGTCGGCACGCCGGTCGCCGACGGCGGGCTGCCGCTGCGCCACTCCCCCGACGGCTCGATCGCGCTCGCCTCGCCGCCGAAGGAGGTACGCGAGTTCGACGGCAGGCAGTACGTCCTGGAACGCGGCATCACCACCGACTTCGCCCTCGTCCGCGCGGCCAGGGGCGACAGGCACGGCAACCTGGTCTTCGCCAAGGCGGCCAGGAACTTCAACCCACTCGCCGCGATGGCCGGGCGCATCACCGTGGCCGAGGTCGAGGAACTGACCGAGCTCGACCCGGACGAGGTGCACCTGCCCGGCGTGTTCGTCCAGCGGGTGCTGGCGCTCACCCCGGAGCAGGCCGCCGCCAAGGGCGTCGAGAAGAGGACACTGCGATGAGCTGGACCCGCGACGAGATGGTCGCCCGCGCGGCGGCCGAGCTGCGCGACGGCGACTACGTCAACCTGGGCATCGGCCTGCCCACCCGCATCCCGTCGTTCCTGCCGTCCGGCGTGGACGTGGTGCTGCACTCCGAGAACGGCGTACTCGGCGTCGGCCCCTACCCCACCCCGGACGAGCTCGACCCCGACCTGATCAACGCGGGCAAGGAGACGGTGACCGTGCTGCCCGGCGCGTCGTTCTTCGACTCGTCGCTGTCGTTCGGGATGATCCGCGGCGGCCACATCGACGTGGCGGTGCTCGGCGCGATGCAGGTCTCGGCCGGCGGCGACCTGGCCAACTGGATGGTGCCCGGCAAGCTGGTCAAGGGCATGGGCGGGGCGATGGACCTGGTCCACGGCGCGCGCCGGGTCATCGTGATCATGGAGCACACGGCCAGGGACGGCTCGCCCAAGATCGTCCAGGAGTGCTCGCTGCCGCTCACCGGGCGCGCGTGCGTGCACCGGATCATCACCGACCTGGGCGTGCTCGACGTCACCGGGCACGGGCTGGCGCTCGTGGAGACCGCGCCCGGGGTCGGTCTGGACGAGCTGCGCGCCCGCACCGACGCGGAGGTGACGGCGTGAAAACCGTGTACGTCGTGGACGCCGTCCGCACCCCCTTCGGCAGGTACGGCGGCGCGCTGTCCGGGATCCGCCCGGACGACCTGGCCGCGCACGTGGTCAGGGCGCTGGCCCGGCGCAACGACGTCCAGGCCGCCGACGAGGTGGTGTTCGGCAACGCCAACGGCGCCGGCGAGGAGAACCGCAACGTCGCCCGCATGGCCGCGCTGCTGGCCGGGCTGCCCGTGTCCACGCCCGGCGTGACCGTGAACCGGCTGTGCGGCTCGGGCATGGAGGCGGTCGTCCAGGCGTACCGGGCGATCGCGCTGGGCGACGCGTCCACCGTGATCGCCGGCGGCGTCGAGTCGATGACCCGCGCGCCCTGGGTGCTGCCCAAGCCGGACCGGGCCTTCCCGGCCGGCGGTCAGGAGCTGGTCTCCACCACGCTCGGCTGGCGGCTGGTCAACCCGCGCATGCCCGCCGAGCACACGGTCCCGCTGGGCGAGGGCGCGGAGCTGATCGCCGACAGGCACGGCATCGGCCGGGCCGAGCAGGACGCGTTCGCGCTGGCCAGCCACAGAAAGGCGGCGAAGGCGGCGTTCGAGCGGGAGATCGTCCCGGTCGGCGGGCTCAGCCGCGACGAGGGCATCCGCGACGACACCTCGCCCGAGGCCCTGGCCGCGCTCAAGCCGGTCTTCCGCGCCGGCGGCACGGTCACCGCGGGCAACTCCTCGCCGCTCAACGACGGCGCGGCCGCCCTGCTGCTCACCGACGAGAAGGGGCTGCGCGGCAGGGAACCGCTGGCCCGCGTGGTGGCGAGCGGGGCCAGCGCGCTCGAACCCCGCCTGTTCGGGCTCGGCCCGGTCGAGGCGGTCGGCCGGGCGCTGGCCAAGGCGGGCAAGGGCTTCGGCGAAGTGACCACCGCCGAGCTGAACGAGGCCTTCGCCGCCCAGACCCTCGGCTGCCTGGCCGAACTGCCCGACCTCGACCCGGACCTGGTCAACCCGGACGGCGGCGCCATCGCGCTCGGCCACCCGCTCGGCGCGTCGGGCGCCCGCATCACCGGGGCCGTCGCGCACCGGCTGGCCGCCGCCGGGTCGGGCGTCGGCCTGGCCGCCCTGTGCATCGGCGTCGGCCAGGGCCTGGCCCTCGTTCTCGAAAGGTAGGTTTCATGTCCCACCCCCTCACCCAGGCCGACATCGACCGCGAGATCGCGGAGCTGCACCGCCTGGCCGGTGAGTCCGATCATCCCGCGCGCGACTTCCTCCCCTACCGCAGCAGCGTCCTGCGTCACCCCAAGCAGCCGCTGGTGGCGCTGAAGGACCCGGACGCGGCCGAGCTGTCCGGGCCGGTCTTCGGTGTCACGGACGTGTCGCCGTTCGACGCCGACCTGACCCGCCAGCGCCTGGGCGAGCCGCTGGGCGAGCGCATCACCGTGCAGGGGCGGGTGCTCGACCGGGCCGGACGCCCGGTGCGCGGGCAGCTCGTCGAGGTGTGGCAGGCCAACGCCTCAGGACGCTACCTCCACCAGCGCGACGACCACCCGGCGCCGCTGGATCCGAACTTCGCCGGCGTCGGCCGCTGCCTGACCGACGACGACGGCCGCTACACGTTCACCACGATCAAGCCGGGCGCGTACCCGTGGCGCAACCACGTCAACGCCTGGCGTCCGGCGCACATCCACTTCTCGGTGTTCGGCACCGCGTTCACGCAGCGGCTGGTCACCCAGATGTACTTTCCAGGAGACCCGCTGTTCCGCCATGACCCGGTGCTGAACTCGGTGACCGACGAGCGGGCCAGGCAGCGGCTGGTCGCCGCCTACGACCACGACCTGTCGGTGCCGGAGTGGTCGCTGGGCTACCGCTGGGACATCGTCCTGGACGGCCCGGCCGCGACCTGGACGGAGGACGGCCGATGAACCCCACCCCCTCGCAGACGGTCGGTCCGTTCTACGGCTACGCGCTGCCGTTCCCCGGCGGCGGCGACCTCGCGGCCGGCGGCATCGTCGTGCACGGCTACGTCTACGACGGCGCGGGCGCGCCGGTGCCCGACGCGCTGCTGGAGTTCTGGCAGGCCGACCCGGCGGGCGGCCTGTCGGGCGCGCCTGGCACGCTCCGGCGCGACCAGGTGACGGGCACGCCGCAGGGCAGGCACGGGCTGGACTTCACCGGCTTCGGCCGGGTCCCCACCGACGCCGACGGCCGCTGGACGCTGCGCACGCTCATGCCCGGCAACGGGTACATCAGCGTGTGCGTGTTCGCGCGCGGACTGCTGCACCACCTGTTCACGCGCATCTACTTCGGGCCGGACGCCTTCCTCGACGCCCTGCCCGCCGAACGGAGGGAGACCCTGGTGGCGGTGGCGGAACGCCAGGACGTCTACCGGTTCGACATCCATCTGCAGGGCGAGCGGGAAACGGTCTTCCTTGACTTCGGCTGATCAGAGCGCGGGCGACCAGATGCGGGCCGAGGCGGATCTCGGGCTGCTGTCCCCCATGCGCGGCGCGTCCGCCGAGACCGGTGACGTGGCGTTCCTGCAGGCCATGCTGGACGCCGAGGCGGCGCTCACCCGGGCGCAGGCGGCGCTCGGGCTGGCCCCGGCGGCGGCGGCCGAGGCGGTGACCACCGCCTGCCGGGCCGCCGCGTTCGACCTGCCGGGCCTGGTGGTGCGGGCCAGGGCGGGCGGCAACCCGGTCATCCCGCTGGTCACCGACTTGCGCGCGGCCGCCGGCCGGTACGGCGAGCACGTCCACCGGGGCGCGACCAGCCAGGACATCCTGGACACCGCGCTCATGCTGGTCGCGCACCGGGTTCTCGGCGGGGTGCTGGCCGACCTGGATCGGGTGATCGCCGTCCTCACCCGGCTGGCCGCCGAGCACCGTGACACCCCGATGGCCGCCAGAACGCTCACCCAGCAGGCGGTGCCGACCACGTTCGGGCTCAAGGCGGCGGGCTGGCGCGCGCTCGCCGTGGACGCCCGCACCCGCCTGCGCGCCGCCCGCCGCACCCTCCCCGCCC